>JAGADB010000065.1 GCA_017613815.1 Clostridia bacterium
GAAATCAGTCATCTTGTAAAAAAATACGGAGAAAACTATGCGCTCGACGACGTAAGCTTTTCCGTGCAGAAGGGCGAAATAGTCGGCTTTCTCGGACCGAACGGCGCCGGAAAAACGACGACTTTGAACATTTTGACGGGCTACCTGTCGGCAACGTCGGGAAACGCGAAAATCGACGGGATAGACATTCTTGAAAATCCCATGGAGGCGAAAAAGCACATCGGCTTTTTGCCCGAACACCCGCCGCTTTACCTCGACATGACTGTCAAAGAGTATTTGAAATTCGTGTTCGACCTCAAAAAATGCACGCTGAACAGGACGAAGCATCTTGCCGAAATCTGCGGCATTCTTAAAATCGACGACGTTTATACCCGCCCGATAAGCCACCTCTCCAAAGGTTACAGGCAGAGAGTCGGCATAGCGCAGGCGCTTATCGGAAATCCCGACATACTGATTTTCGACGAGCCCACCGTCGGTCTTGACCCGAAGCAGATAATCGAAATAAGAAATCTCATCACGGGACTCGGCAGAAAGCACACCATAATTTTGAGCTCCCACATTCTTTCGGAAGTTCAGTCGGTGTGCGACAGAATAGTCATAATAAACAAGGGCAGAATTATCGCCGACGCGAAAAAGGACCAGCTCGAAGTCTTCACCGGCGCAAGAAAGCTTATTGCAAAAATCACCGGCGACAAAAAAGAGGTGCTTTCGCTTATCAACTCCATTTACGGAGTAACCCGCAGCGAGTGCCTCGACGAAGCCGACGGCGACGCGTTCTCGTATCTCATCGAAACGCAGAGCGACGTCGATATAAGAAAGATGCTCTTTACCAAAATTTCGCAGAAAGGTCTGTTTATGGTGGGGCTTGAACCCGAGGGCGCAAGCCTTGAGGACGTGTTCATCACACTTGTAAACAAGAACGAGCCCTTTAAGCCGCCGGTTGAGGAAGAAGAGTCGGAAGCGCCGTCGGAAGAGTCCGAAGCCGCATCTGAAGAACCGGCGGAAGAAAAAACCGGAAACGAAGGAGGAAACGCATAATGGGAGCCATTTACAAAAGAGAAATGCTCGCGTACTTTACCTGCCCGACGGGCTACGTTTTTGCCGCGATATTTTTCGCAATTTCAGGCGCGATTTTCTCCATAACCACCTTCGGCGTTCAGTCGACGGGCACGGGAACGTACTTTACGTTCATGCTGGTATCGTTTATCGTGCTTATCCCGCTTCTCACGATGAAGCTTTTAAGCGAGGAAAGGCGCAGCAAAACCGAACAGATACTCCTCACCACGCCGGTGAGCCTTATGGAAATAATATTTGCAAAATTCTTCGCCGCGTACACGCTCTTTACGGGCACGCTCGTAATCTCGTCGGCGGTTAACACCTACGCGCTTTACAGAATAGCAAAAGAGCAGGAAGACGTAATCAGCAAGCTCAATCTGCCGACGGTTATCGGCAGCATCGTCGGAATACTGCTCATAGGCGGCGTTTTCATCTCGATAGGACTGTTCCTCTCGTCGCTTACCGAAACGCAGATAGTGGCGGCGATTTCCTCGATAGGCGCGTTTATATTCATCTTTTTGCTGAGTATAATCCCGTCTTTCTTCGATAACAGCATTATAAGAACGGTAATAAAGTGGATATCCGTTTTCGACAGATATTATACCTTTACCGCGGGCGTTTTTGACGTTACGGCGGTAATATACTATATCAGTCTTACTGTTGTATTTCTTTTCCTGACAATACGCGTTTACGAAAAACGCAGATGGTCTTGAAAAAGGCAGAAAAAAAGTATGAGAGGGAATGGAAATGAATAAACGTTTTTCATCAGCAAAATTCAAATACGGTTCTGTTGCGTTGACGTTCACCATAGTTTTTGTCGTATTCGTGATACTTTTCAATGCGATTTTATCGGTTGTCGCCAACAAAAAGGGCGGTTTTTACGTAGACCTTACCGGAGAACAGATATATTCTCTGTCGGATTCGACGCTTGACGCGATAGGCGGACTCCAAAAGAACGTTGAGATAATCTTCTGTATGACGGAGGACAAGCTCGACGACTCGACCAACATGTCCTATATCAAAAGACTTGCCGAAAAATACGTATCTGCAAGCGACAAGATATCCGTATCTTACGTCGACTGCGTAAAAAATCCGGCTTTCTTCAACCAGTTCAAGAAGTCGAGCACAGACACCATTTCGATGACGTCTGTCATAATAAACTGCGCCGAAAACAAGAGATACGTCGTTTATAAAGCCGAAAACTTCTTCAAATTCGCGTCCGAAACGGGAAGCATTTTCGCCTACGACGGCGAAAACAAATTCACGAGCGCGATAATGCAGACGGCTCTTAATACGATGCAGAAGGCGGCGTTCATAAAAGGACACGGAGAACTGCACAGCGACGCGTTCAGCGCACTGCTCGTCGAGCAGGGATACGAGGTGTCGGATATAAACCTCAAGGAGATAAGCGCGGAGGAGCTCTCGCAGTACAATCTTCTCATAATATGCAATCCCGCGTACGACTTTACCGGAATTTCCGATATGCAGGAAAACAGGGTAAACGAGATAAGTATGCTTAACGATTATCTCAACAAGAGCTTCGGAAATCTTATGGTATTTATCGATTACGAAACGCCTGCCCTCAAAGAATTCTCGGCGTTCCTCTCGGACGACTGGGGAGTTTCGTACGGAGAAGGCGCACTTATTATAGAAAACACTGCGGCGGCGGTTTCCACAAACTTCACGACGTTTATAGGAACGCCCGACTCGACCGGCGAATACGCGACGAAAGTACACGCGTCGGTAACGAAATCGGGTGCGCAGGCGACGCTGTTCGGCTATGCAACTCCGCTGAATATAGAGTTTTCCGAAAAGGCGAACAAGAAAGTCGACGCCGTTTACAGAACTTCGAATAAGGCGCAGCTCTACAAAGACGGAGAATTTGTCTCCGCTTCGTCCCTGCCGGTTATGACGCTTTCGACCTACACCAAAATTTACGACAGCAACAAAAAGCAGGCAAACGTACTCGTATGCGGCTCGCTTGATTTTCTCAACTACATCTCGAACAACGCTTACGCAAACTCCGACATCTTAAAGAGCGCGTTTGCTCTTATGGGCAACGTAAACGTTGTTACGGGAATAGATTACAAGGTAATTGAGGACACGACGATTACCGTGTCCCAGAAGGCGTTCAGGGCAAACGTAATCAGACTCTCGATTATAATCCCGCTTATCATTGCGGCAATCGGAATATTTGTTTATATAAAGAGGAAAAAGGCTTAATGGGAAATACTGAAAAAAGCGGAAAGAAAACGGCTTTTGCAAAAGAGAAAATTACGATAATCATATTTGCCGCTCTTGTGCTGATTTTGGGAGCGGTGTACCTCGTACTCGTTACGTTCGGCGGTAAAACGCAGACGGTGTACCCGCCTTACGACAGCAAGGGTGATAAGCTCGATTACACGTTTTACGCCAAAAAAGGACAGTTTACAAGGACCGAAAAAGCCGACGGAACGGTAGTTATCGAAACCGACGGAGAGGTGGAGGTTACCGCAAAACCGTTTATTTTCGAGGAAATTGCGAGAAACGACGTTTCGGAAATCAAAGTCGAAAATCAATACGGCGGATTTACCGTTTACAGAGACGAATATACCGGAAACTTCTTCTTTAAGGGCAACGAATATCAGCTTTACGACCACGAAAGCCTCGGATATCTGATTTTCTACGCAAGGTCATTCTTATCCGACAGCAGGCTCGACGATGAATACAAGACGCAAGAGGAACTCGCGTCTTTCGGGCTCGACGATAATTCGCAGAAAACGAAAATAACCGTTACCGACAACAAGGGCAACAGCAACACGGTCTACGTCGGCTCAAAACTCGTTACCGATACGGGCTATTACGCAAAACACGAAAACAAGCCGTACGTTTACGTCGTTAGTCTTAACTACGAGCTGTTTATGAGAAGCGTAAACAACTATTTAAGCCCGATAATCGCAGAACCGCTTTCAAATACCGAATACTCGTACGTCGATGAATTCGACATAGCCAAAAACGGCGAGATGTTTATGGCAAGCCGCATCGTGCCCGAGGAAATGCGCTCGTCGACCGGCAAAAACGACCTGCACAGACTGACGTACCCCGGCGGCTATTCGGCGTCGCTCGACAGATATTACAGTACTCTTTACAATTTCATAGACCTTGAGGGCACTCAGGTCGTTGAGACGA
>JAGADB010000066.1 GCA_017613815.1 Clostridia bacterium
TAAAGCCGTCAAACCCGACGAAATGCTCGTCGAAAACGTCTTCGGGCTCCTCGCCCGGCACAAATTCCGTGGTGCTCACGGAATTTGCAGGCCCGCCGCTTTCCTGCGGCGAGCTGACGTTTTCGGCGTTTACATTTTCACTTGCCGCGGGGGAATTTTCGTAAATTTCGGTCTGCAAAGAAGTATCACTTTCATCAGACGGCACGACTACCGTTGCGTCAACGCCGCTTTCGGTGTCGGAAACGGGGGTGTCGAAATCGAAGTCGTAAATTCCGAAGCCCGACGGGGTTTTTGCGCTTCCGCTCGGCTTACCGCCGGCAGAAGAGCCGCTGTTTTGGGACGGATAGTCGATTTTGACTTCGTTTAAGGACTTTTCCACGTTTTTTGCGAAAGACGAGGTTATGGTATTCACCGTAAAAGCAAAGACCGTTACCGCAAGCGCGATGTAAACGGCGCCGCTTAAAATCTGCTTTTTGATTTTAGATTTGCTGTCATTTGTATTTTTCACAGAAAAACACCTCCGCATATATTTTTGCCTTTCGGGTGAAATATATACGGAGGTTTGTTTTTTTTGTAAGAATTTTTATGTATTATTTGTAGTTTTCGAATATTTTCTGCGAGCGCGAAAAATCTATAGGGTCGGTGAGGTTTAATGTTATAAACGCGCTGTTGCCGGAGTATTCTCCGAAATTAAGAAGGAGATTTAAGTTTGCCGTAACGTCGGCTATTGTGAGGTTGGTCTCGGTCTGCGTAAGAATTTCCGCAACTCCGGGAATAAGTGCGGTCATATCCATCTTCACTATCTGCAAAAGCGCTTCCTTTACGAAGGAGGTCTGTGTTTCCGCACGGCTGAAATTGTTTCTCGTCTCGTCGTTTGTGTAGTACGAAAATCTGAGAAGCTGAATGATTTCCTTTGAATTGAGAACTTTTCCGCCCGCTTTGAGGTCGATTTCGGGGTTTGCTTCGGTGCCCGAGCCGACGAAATACATATCCGTCGGGACCTCGTAGTAAAGGCCGCCCGTCTTGTCAAACAGCGCAAGCGCGGAATTTATGTCGAAAAACGCGTAGTAGTCGATTTTCATGCCCGTCATGGCGTAAAGCGTGTCAACCGTCTTCTGCGGAAGCTCGCTTTCGCGGTAAACCTTCGGGAAATCCTTTATTCTCACGTTGGTACGCGCCTCTTTTCCCGTTGCGGGGTCGGTGCTCTTTACGGTAACGGAAAGAGAAGTGGGAACAGACGCTATGACGAAGCGCTTGTTTTCCTTGTCGCACTTTATGAAGAGAAGTCCGTCAAGCTCGCTTCCGTCGGCGTCGTATCCGCCGACAACCGCGGTAAAGGTCTTTGACGTGTCGAGATAGGGATTGATTTCAATCTGCTCCGTAACGTCGGATTCGTCTTTTCCGGAGGGAGAAACGTCGTTATCAACGTTTTTCTGAGGATTCATTATGCTCTTTGACACGAAATAAGCGAAAATGCCGAAAACGACGATTCCCGCCGCAAGAGCGATAAGGAAATTTTTCATACTTTGCATTTTTTATTCCTCCGGTACAGCTTGTTTGTCGTATTTTTCTATCGTAATAATGAAAGAGGCGTCGGGAGAGTTGAGAATGTGGAAATGGGTAATACAAAAGTACTTTTTGCTGTAATGCGAGAGCATTTCAAGGAGCAGTTCGCCTTCAAGCTTTCCCTCGTCGTGTCCGGGATAAACGCATATGACGAGGTATCCGCCCCTTTTCAAAAGCCGGATTGCCTCTTTGACCGCCTTTACGGTGCTTTCGTGCATGGTGTGCACCGACTTGTCGGACCCGGGCAGGTATCCCAAATTGAACATGCCCGCCGTAAGCGGCTCTTTTATGTAAAGCGCTGCGTTTTCGTGGCTGTCCTTAATGAGAACGACGTTTTTAAGCCCCGCCTTGTCGAGCCGCGCCTTTGTGTTTATGAGCGCGTCGGTCTGAATGTCGAACGCGTACACCTTTCCGTTCGGAACGAGGGATGCGAGATAAAGCGTGTCGTAGCCGTTTCCCATAGTGAAGTCCGCGAGCACGGAATCGGGTTTTATGTCGGCCTGCTTAAGAAAATTTTTCGCAAAATCCAGAAGTTTTATCATATAATACCTCAAAAAAGCAATTTGCCCTTGGTTCATTTATGATTATACCACTTATTGCAAAAGTAGTCAAGAAAAACAAAAAACGGAGTTATTTTTGCTTTTTCGGGGATAATAAGAAAAAAATCGCAAAAAAGGAAACGGAATATGTATATAAGACGTGTGTGCCTCTTGTTTTGTGCCATGATTTTTTTCTCCTGCGCGCTGATACTTAAAATCTACGATATCGCCGCATACGGAGAAAGCGCCGTTACGGCACTTTCGGGGCAGTATACAAGGAAAGTGAAGGCGCTCGAAAGAAACGGCTTCGTGCTCGACAGAAGCGAAAATATTATATCCCATAAGGCGACGTCTGCGCTTTGCGTTATAAATCCTAAAGGCGTGCGCGACGAAAACGCGGTAATATGCTATCTCGAAAAGGGCGCGAAAACCGATATTTCCGAAATAATCGGAAAACTGTATAAAGACGAGCCGTTTTCGGTAACGCTTGACGAAATTCCAGAAGGAAGCGCGCCCGCGGGACTGTACGTCTTTGAAAACTATGCGGAAAACGACAATTTTTTCTGCCGCCATCTGCTCGGGTATTATAACTCCGAAAACAAGGGCGTTACCGGCGTTTACCGCCGCTTTTCCGACACGCTCTCTCTTCTTTCGGGCTCCGTCGAATATAAGTACGACGCGGACCCGGAAGGCAATCCTTTTGCAGACAACAATTTCTGCATAAGCGATAAGAATTATTCGTCGAAAACGGGAGTCGTGCTGACGGTCGACGAAAAAATACAAAGAGTGTGCGACGAGGTGTGTAACGAAATGCTTTCCGATGGCGCGGTTCTGGTGTGCTCCGTTTCCGATTCTTCCGTTCTCGCGCTGTCGTCAAGACCGCTTTACGATAAGGACGATATTGCAAAAAGCCTCGATTCGCCGCGCGGCGACCTTATCAACAAGGCGCTTTCGAGATACACGCCCGGCTCTGTTTTCAAGACGGTTGTCGCGTCAGCCGCTCTCGAAAAGGACGAAACGCTTTATAATTTTGAGTACGATTGCACGGGAAGCGTCGAAATCGGAGACAAAATATTCCGCTGCCATAACCTTTCGGGACACGGAAAGCAGACCATGAAGGAGGCGTACGCAAATTCCTGCAACACCTATTTTTACGCGCTTGCAAAGGAAACGGGTTACGAGGAAATATGCTACACGGCAAGGCGCATGGGAATAGGAGAGGAAACCGCCGCGTTCGGACTTGCGGTAAAGGAGGCGGATTTTCCGAAAGAGGACGAAAATCACACCGACGCGTACCTTGCGAATATGGCGATAGGGCAGGGAGACATGCTGCTTTCGCCTTTCGACGTGATGAAAATCACGCTCTGCGCCGTAAGCGGAGAAAAAGCGGAGTTTTCGCTCGTAAAAAAGATAATTTACCCGTCGGAAAGCGTCGAAATCGAAAATAAAAAAGAGAAAAAAAGAGTGCTTTGCGACGAAACCGTCGAAAAACTTGCCGAAATGATGAGATTCTGCGTTACCGACGGCACGGGATTTGAGGCGTACGACGGAAAAATCAGTACGTCGGGCAAAACCGCAACCGCGCAGAGCGGGCAGTACAAGGACGGAAAAGAGGTGCTCCACAGGTGGTTTGCGGGCTTCTTTCCGTCGGAAAATCCTATTTTTGCCGTCGTCGTCTTCTGCGACGGACACGGCGAAAACAACGCTCCGCCGTCGAAAATCTTCCTTGAAATCGCAAAAAGAATACAGTCGTGAATGTTTACAAAAACGCGCGCGCGTGGTAAAATAGAAAAAGAAACGAATATTTTTGCAAAATAAGTCAATAATGACGGTAAAACGCATGAAAGGACTGTCATTTTGAAAAAAAGAGCAAAAATAAAGAGGATGATTTACGACGCGCTGCCGGCGGTTTTTACGTCGCTTGCGCTGACGTTTATAGTCTTTTATTCCGTTTCAAAGGCGATTTCTTTTGAAAACGAAAAGGTTTTCGACGTGCGCGACAACACAATACGCCTCCGCGTCGTTGCAAATTCGGACAAAGAGTTTGACCAAAAACTCAAATACGAGGTGCGGGACGGAATTGTAAAAATGGCCGCGGGACTTTTTTCGGACGCCGGAAGTATTGAAAAAGCAAGGGAAATCGCTTATAATAATATTGAAAAGATAAGCGAAAACGCAAAGACGACGGTAAAGGAAAACGGATATTCCTATCCCGTAAACGTTTATCTGCAAAAGGAAAACTGCCCTTTAAGACGTTATGCCGACTTCACCTTTCCCGCAGGCGAGTACTTAACACTTCGCGTCGATATAGGAAAAGCAAAGGGCAAAAACTGGTGGTGCGTGATGTTTCCGCCGCTGTGTATGGATTTTGCTTCGGAAAGCGTATACACAGACGAAGAAACCCTCCTTGCCTGCGGTTTTTCGGAAGAAACAGTAAAAGAGCTCTGCGAAAATACCGAAAAAACGAAAAATTTCAAGACCAGAATCGCGGCTCTCGACTTTATATACGGAATTTTCGACAAAAACAAAACGGGATGAACCCGGAAAGGAAAAAGTATGCTTTACAGAGTGTTTGGGCTTCACGGAAGCGGAAAAACCGAATATTTGTATTCCGAGCTTGAAAAATGCGTCGAAAAGAAAAAGGACGCGTTTTTAATCGTGCCCGAACAGAATTCTCTCTTTGCCGAAAGAACGCTTATAAAGCGGCTCGGCAACCCCGCCAATATGTATATCGAGGTCATCAACTTCAAGCGGCTCTGCAACAGGGTGTTCAGGGAGAGCGGCGGGATTGCGGGGGAAACTCCCGACAAGACCGTAAAGCAGCTCTGCATGGCACAGACGGTTTACGAGCTTAAAGAGGGGCTCACCGAATATAAGGAAATGGCGTCGGACGCCGACTTTGCTCGAAGGATGCTCTCTTCCGCCGAGGAGCTTAAAAGATACAGGATTACCCCCGAAATGCTGGAAGAGGCGTGCGGAAAGATAGACGAATCGGGCGGAGAGGCGTTAAAGAACAAAATAAAGGACGTCGCGCTGCTCTGCCGCGGCTCCGACGCTTACGTAAGCGAAAAACTCGGCTTTCCCGGGGATATGCTCGACAAGCTTTACGAAACGCTGTGCTCTTTTGACTTTTTTGCGGGAAAGACGGTGTTCGTCGACTCGTTCTACGGCTTTACGCCGCAGGAAACGGCTATTCTCGAAAGGATAATAAATTCTGCGGAAAACACGTACGTAACCTTTTTGTGCGAGAGCGAAAAGCAGACCGACAAGTGCTTTTCGAGGGGTGTTTCTGCCGCTTTGTCGGTAAGGAGAATATGCGCAAAGAACGGCATTGAATATAAGGATTTGTTCTTTGAAGACGACTTAAAGCACGACAAAAATTCGGGACTTTATAAGATTTCAAGGGAGTTTTCGCTCGAAGCGCTTTCAAAAAAAACGGACGGAAAGAAATACGGAGACGTAAAGATAATCAAATGCGGCGACACCTACGCCGAAGCGAAGTGCGCCGCAAAAATATCGTCCGACCTCATCACGTCGGGCGTTCTGCCGAGGGAGATTGCCGTCTGCGCGCGAAACGTGAGCGAATTTGAGGGCATAATCGACGCCGAGTTTGAAAACGCGCGTATTCCTTTTTCGTTTGACA
>JAGADB010000067.1 GCA_017613815.1 Clostridia bacterium
ACGCTTATGGGGTAGTTTGCGCCCTTAAGGTTTCCTGTGATGAGCTGATTGTTTATGCCGGGGTCGGAGGTTCTCACGCCGCAGCAGATACCCGCGTCGTAAAGTCCTTTGAGGAGTTTTTCGAAATTCTTGTTAAGGGTATATTTTATGTAGAATTTAGCCGCGAGCTGTTTATTGCTTGCAAGCCAAAGGATACTCGTAAGGGAGCGGAGTTCCGTTTCGTCGATATTGTCGGCGGGAGTCTGGATGTCGTACATTCTGAGGTAATTTCCCGTTCCGACGAGCACGTCGTCTTCGCCGATTTTAAGGTGAAGTCCTTCGCCCGACGTTTCGATGAGCATAACCTCGTCGTCGTTTTGTCCCTGCTCCTGGATGGTGCTTGAGAAGATATATGAAAGCGGGCCCTCGACCTTGTCGAAAATCTTTGCCATATAGACAATAACCTTGTCTATTCTGTGTTCGTTATAGGTATTTACGCTTGTGATTTTAACCGCTTTTGGCGGGAAAACTTCGGTGTCGTCAAACGAAATCACGTCTGCGTTTTCGTAGGTATCGGGAGCGGCCTCGCCCAGAATTGCCGAATAAGTCTTTGCGAGCTTGACCGAGGACAGGAAATACGGGAACGCCGTTGTGATGAGAAATCCGACGGGCGCCGAAAACGCGAAAATGAATACCGCGGAGGTAATTGCCTCATAAAGCGTTTTCTGCTGAAGCACGAACGCGAAAATTCCTATTACGACTGACACCGCAAGCGAAATATACATAAACACGTTGGCAGCGCCCGTTGCTTTGGGCACGGTATATACTCTCGACGCGAAATCCTCTACCATATCTGTCTTGGTAATTCTGAGTATCTCGGATTCTTCGCTCAAATATTTTGAAAACGCCGCCGCTTCGTTGGACACGCCCTCGACGGGTTTTGTTATGGTCTTGTTCTTTTTGGAGAGAATGAGCGAAAACGCCTTGAATCTCGTATACGCTTTTATAAGCGTATTGAAAGAAAGCACGAGAAGCGTTATACAGCCGAAGAAGCAGAAGGTCTGCAGCGATACCGACTCATAAGCCGAAAATGCGGAATAAACGGTATGCAGAACGCACACTAAAGTGATGCCTACCGCAACGGATTCCGGCGCCGGCTTTTTGAGCGACATTTTTCTTATTCCCCTCAAAAGTCCGTCAATATTGAAGAATACGCAGAGCATAAGGCACTGAAGCGAGGCAAGAACGTAAATTCTTCCGTATCTGCCCGCCTGCATCATATGCGAAAACGGCAGTCCCGCGCCGTGTCCGATTTCTATCCAATAGCAGAACAGCGCGGCAACAAACGTAAGAATTGCCATAACCGACGCCACGACGGCGGATTTGCGCAGGTCCTTAAAATACTGCGAGCCCTGCACCTTTTCGGTATATTCGAAATCGTGCTTATATTCGTTTACGGTATCGTGAACCGGCTCTTTGCTCTCGGATTCCTCGTCGGAATCGTCGTTTTTTCTGCCCTTTTTCTTCTTGCC
Source organism: Clostridia bacterium (assembly GCA_017613815.1). Lineage (GTDB taxonomy): Bacteria > Bacillota > Clostridia > Oscillospirales > CAG-382 > UMGS882. Next base: position 1,512 of record JAGADB010000067.1, read on the forward strand.
CTCGAAGGTTACCTCGTAAAGGTCCTCGTCGGTGGTATTTTTATCGGAATCCTTGTTTTTGCCGAGAAGTACGAGCAGCTGGCTCATATTGTAGTCGCGGGTTTTGGTCGCGTCACTCTTGAGCTCTTCCTCGTTAATAACGACTTCGTTTCCGGCTTCAAGACTTCCCTGAACGAGAACCTTTGAGCCCTCGTCTCCGTCGCTTTCCTTGGCGTAGCTGTTCATGGCGTTGGTATGTATGTTCTTTATCTGTTCTTCTATCGACTTAGAATAGTTGTTGTTGAAATACTCTTTAGCGTTGCGCTCGATATCAACGGCTTCACTGTCGTTTGAAGAAACGGTTTCTTCGTTTTCCGAAGCAGTATCGGGTACGGACTCCTCATTGATTTCATTATTCATTTTTTCGTTATCCGACATTTCAAATCCTCCGTCCTTTACCGGTTGTTTCTTTGTTTTATTGCTTCATACAGCAAACCGCCGCCGCGGTTGAAACGTTGAGCGAATTGACTTTTCCCCTCATGGGAATTGACACCACGTAGTCGCAGTTTTTTCTGACGAGCTCGGATACTCCGTTTTCCTCGCTGCCGAGCACTATCGCGCACGGCAGGGTGAAATCCGCCTTGTCGTAGCTTGTCCCGTCGGCTTCCGCCGCGAATATCCAAAGACCTTTGTCTTTTAATTTCTTTATCGTTTCGGTAACGTTGGTGCATTTCGCCGCGGCGAGATGCTCAACCGCACCCGCCGACGCCTTTACCACCGCGGGCGTTATTCCCGACGCGCGTCTTTTCGGAATAATTATTCCGTGTGCGCCCGCCCCTTCGGCGCATCTTATTATCGCGCCCAAATTGTGCGGGTCCGAAATGCCGTCCGCAATTACTATAAGCGGGTTTTCTCCCCTGCTTTTCGCAATCTCGAGGATGTCCTCGATTTCGACGTATTCTTTTTCCGACGCGACGGCTACTATGCCCTGGTGCTGTTCATATCCGCAAAGCGCGTCAAGCTTCGCTTTTTCCACCTCAATAAGCGGTATGCCTCTCGATTTGGCTTCGGCGGCGAGCACCTTTATCGAGCCCTCGCGCTCTCCCGACTGAATAAATATCTTTTCTACGGATCTTCCCGATTTGAGAAGCTCCCTTACCGCGTTTCTGCCGGGTACCGAGCCGTTGCTTAAAGGTTCTTCAAAAAGCGGAGAGTCCTTGCTTCTTTTTTGGCGGTTTTCCGGGCGGAAATCATCTTTTCCGCGACGTACCGGCACACGTTTCCGGTCTTTATAATTAACAAAATTCTTATTTTTGTCTTTTTTATCGTAACTGTTCGCTGCATTCGTGTATTTCGGCATTTTTACCTCCGAATTTTCATACAAATACATAATACTTCGGTTTTATTTATTATAACATATTATAATTATATTGTAAATAGATATTTTAAAGATTTTCAATATTTGTCCCAAACCTAAAAACGCCGTTTTTACGCTTTCGAAAAGCAAAAATATTGACAATGGCGCAATATAATTGTATAATATGGTATATTATGATAAACGGGATTTGCGATGAATAAAATAAAACGATATTTTTTACTTTATCTTCCCGCCCTGCTGTTTTTGCTTGTATCGGCGGCGCTGACGTATTATCTTATTAACAACGTCGGCTATACGCAAACCGAAACAGAGCCTTCCTACGTCTTCAGGGATACGCAAGACGTTCCCGTTTTGCTGTATCACCACGTTGACAAGGTCGGCAAGGGCGACTCGACAATTTCATTAAAGCATTTCAAGCGCC
>JAGADB010000068.1 GCA_017613815.1 Clostridia bacterium
TGTATTTTCGCTGTTCGGCATTTTATCACCTCCCGATACTATAATTATATAATGTATGCGCTTAAAAGTAAATATATATTGTTGTAAAAAGATGAGTAATGTGTTATAATTGAGAAAATAAAAGAAAGTGTGGACTTATGGAAAATTATTTTGATATAGAAGAGCCCGAGAAGGGGTTCGGCGTAAAAAAGGTATTCAAATGGATAGGAATCCTTATAATTATAGCGATTGACCTCACTATATTTATAAGGTGCGTTACCACGCGCGACGATAAAATCGTGTCCAAAATTTTAAAGGACGATACCTATATAGAAGCGTATAAAAGCGACCCCGAAAACTTTAAGGTTTTGCAGTACGGAATGGAGCACGCCTGGGTTGCCGTCGAAGAGGGAAGACTTATCGAGTTCAACTACCTTTACCATATCGAAGCGGCGAAAGAACTGCAGTTTTCCGTAAAATACAACAAGAGCATCGCTCACAGGGGCGAGAACGGAGAGGACCCGTTTATATTCCGCCTTATCGACGATAAAAATAACGTCTACGACGACTATTTCTTCGAGCGCAAGACCAAATCCGATTACTGCTATATGAGAATATGCTTTAAGAATATCGAGCTTGCCTACGGCAGCGACGACGAGCGGAAGATTTATACTCTGTATATAGATAAATTCAACGGCGACGGGTATAAAGAATACTGTTCGTATAAGATTTATAACGGCTCAAAGGTGTCAAAGGAGATAACAAAGGATATAGAGCCGTAAAAGAATAACAAGAGCTTTCAAAAAGAAAGCCCGTGTCAAAATGCTTTAATTGTCTGTTTTTTTCCTCGATTTGCAGTTTTTTGCGCAATTTGAACAGCCGCACGAGCAGCCTTTGTGCCTTACGACGTAAAAAACCGACGCGCATACCGCAATAACGAGAAATACGATGATTATAACGTTTGCCATTATTTTTCCTCACACGAAAAGCAAAGCGATTCTGTAAACGATAAACGCGCAGATCCACGCAATTCCGGTCTGCCATAACATCATCTGCGCCGCCTTGAGCGTGGAATTAAGCTCCCGCTTTATCGCCGCCATGGTTGCAACGCACGGCATATATAAAAGCGTGAACGTAAGGAACGACACAACCGCGGCAATAGACGCAAACTCGCCTTGCAGAGCTGCTTCAAAGGTTACAGCGGGGCTTTCGAGAAGAACGCGGAAGGTGCTGATTACCGCCTCTTTCGCGGTAAGACCGGTGATGAGCGCGGTTACGGATTTCCAGCTTGAAAATCCGAGCGGCGCAAACAGCGGGGAAAGGAACTTGCCTATGGACGCAAGCATGCTTTCCGACGTGTCGGATACAAAATCAAATTTATAGTTGAATGCCTGTAAAAACCATATTATAATGGTCGCCATAAATATTATCGTAAAAGCTTTTACGATAAAATCCTTGGCTTTTTCCCACATATGTAAAATAACGTTTTTATAAGAAGGAAATCTGTAAGAGGGGAGCTCCATGACGAAAGGAATGGGCTTCCCTTTGAATTTTGCGCGGTTAAGTATGTTTGCCGTAATTATTCCGACGACGATTCCGCCGAAATAAAGCGAACTCATAACCAAAACGGCGTGATTCGGAAAGAAAACCTGCGTAAAAATCGCATAAATCGGCAGTTTTGCGCTGCATGAAATGAACGGGGTAAGTAAAATCGTCATTTTTCTGTCGCGCTCGCTCGAAAGAGTTCTTGTTGCCATTATCGCGGGCACCGAACAGCCGAAACCTATAAGCATCGGCACGAAGGAGCGTCCCGAAAGTCCGATTTTTCTGAGTAATTTGTCCATTACGAACGCAATTCTCGCCATATATCCCGTGTCTTCCAGAATAGAAAGGAAGAAGAACAGAACTACTATCGTCGGTAAGAACGAAAGCACGCTGCCGACGCCCGAGCATATTCCGTCGATGATGAGGGATTTCAGCGCGGGAGCCACTTCCGCTTTTGTAAGTACGGAATTCAGCATGTCGGTGAATTTTTCAATTCCGAGCGAAAAAAGGTTTGAAAGCGTTCCGCCGACGGGTCCGAATGTCAGCCAAAAGCCGAAAACCATAATGCATAAGAAAATGGGAATTGCAAAATATTTGCTCGTCAGAACCTTGTCTATCTTTTCGGAACGGATTTGCTCTTTTGTTTCGGAATTAACCTTTTTCACGCATATTTTGCATAGATTTTCAATGTACTCGTAACGCATGTCGGCAAGCGCCGCCTCGCGGTCGGTGCCGAGGTTTGTCTGCATTTCGTCGACGACGTGCCCGATAATGTCGATTTCGTTCGGCGAAAGCTCAAGGGAATCAAGCATCGGCTCGTCGCCCTCAATAAGCTTTGTCGCGGCAAAGCGCACGGGAACGTTTATCCTCTGTGCATGGTCTTCTATAATGTGGCATACCGAGTGTATCGCGCGGTGAACGTCGCCGGAGCAGAAATCCAGCTTCTGCGGCGGCTTTTTTGCACGTGCAACCTTTATTGCGGTCTCAGCAAGCTCGTCAACGCCTTCGTTTTTGCTTGCCGAAATTGGAACGACGGCAACGCCGAGCTCCGACGACAGCTTGTCGACGTAAATCGAGTTTCCGTTTGCGCGCACCTCGTCCATCATGTTCAGAGCAATTACCATCGGCATTTCAAGTTCTATTAACTGAAGAGTGAGATAAAGGTTTCTCTCGATGTTCGTCGCGTCGATTATGTTTATAATGCAGTCGGGTCTGTCTTTTAAGAGAAAATCTCTCGTTACCACCTCTTCGGAGGTGTAGGGAGAAAGGGAATATATTCCGGGCAGATCGACGATAGAGGCGTCTTTGTTTTTCTTCAAGACGCCTTCCTTTTTTTCAACCGTAACTCCCGGAAAATTACCGACGTGCTGGTTGCTTCCGGTAAGCTGGTTGAAAAGAGTCGTTTTTCCGGAATTTTGATTGCCGATAAGCGCAAAAGTCATTATTCTTCGTCTTCCTTTTTAACTTGACTGTTTTTTTGCTCCTTGATTATGCGGATTTGGGCGGCGTCTTCTTTTCTTAGAGTGAGTTCGTATCCGCGAAGCGTAAGCTCAATCGGGTCGCCGAGTGGCGCGATTTTTTTAAGAAAAACGCGCGTTTTCGGGGTAAGTCCCATGTCGAGAAGACGGTGGCGAAGTATTTTCTCGCCGCCTACCTCGGAAATGATTCCGCTTTCGCCGACCGAAAGCTTGTCAAGTGTCGTTGTTTCGGATAAAAAATCTTTTACCGTAATTTTTTCTTCCATTTTTATCCCCGGTTTACTGTTTTTTAGTGATGTAGCCCTTTGCCGCAAGGAATTCCGCGATAAGTACGCCGCCGCCTGCGGCGCCTCTGAGCGTGTTGTGCGAAAGTCCTACGAACTTGTAGTCGTATATCTTGTCTTCGCGCAGTCTTCCCGCGGAAATAGCCATTCCTTTGTCCAAATCTCTGTCGAGCTTCGTCTGCGGACGGTTGTCTTCTTCAAAATATCTTATGAACTTTTCGGGAGACGAGGGGAGGTTGAATTCCTTTTTAACGTCGTTTCCGAAATCGTTCCAAATATTTAGTATTTCCTCTTTTGAGGGCTTGTTTTCGAATTTTACGAATACCGCCGCCATATGTCCGTCGCTTACGGGAACGCGTATGCACTGCGACGTGATGACGGGGGAGTCGGCGTTTACTATTTTTCCGTCTTTTATTTCGCCCCAGATTTTAAGCGGCTCGTTTTCGCTCTTTTCTTCTTCTCCGCCGATAAAGGGGATTACGTTGTCAATCATTTCCGGCCACTCGTTGAAGGTTTTTCCCGCGCCGGAAATAGCTTGATAGGTGCAGACAACGACTTCTTTTATGCCGAACTTTCTCAAGGGCGTGAGAAGCGGACAGTAGCTTTGAATGGAACAGTTCGGCTTTACGGCGATAAAGCCTCTCTTTGTGCCGAGACGCGCCCTCTGGGCGTTTATTATTTCAATATGTTCGGGATTTATTTCGGGAATGACCATAGGTACGTCGGGAGTCATTCTGTTTGCGGAATTGTTAGAAACGACAGGCGTTTCGGCTTTCGCATAAGCTTCCTCAAGCGCCTTTATCTCGTCTTTTTTCATATCCACGGCGCAAAAAGTAAAATCACACATAGAAGATACTTCATCCACGTGCGACGCGTCGTATACCGTCATTCCTCGTACGCTTTCCGGAATATCGCATTCCATTTTCCATTTGCCTGAAACGGCATCGGAATATTTTTTTCCTGCGGACCTGCTGCTTGCGGCAAGTACGGAAATATCAAACATGGGGTGGTCTGCAAGCAAGGTGATTAATCTTTGTCCTACCATTCCGGTAGCGCCGATTATGCCGGCTTTAAGTTTTTCTGACATAGTGCTCTCCTGTGAATTAATTGTATTTTGCTCTCGGTCCGCCGATATATTTCGGTCTTGTTTTTGCAAGAACTATATTTGCTTTTCCGATTTTTTTAACCGATACCCTTACGGGAACGGCAACTCTCTTTAAGTGCATTCCCACAAGCGTAGAACCGATGTCTATTCCGAAATCGGCGGATATCTCTTCGGCAAGACACGGCTTTTTGAAGCTTCTGTAAGCCGCGGTTGCAAAGCTGCCGCCGGCGTGCTCGTAGGGAATTGCCATAACCTCGGTAAGTCCGAACTTTTCAAGACACGCCCTCTCGACGACGAGCGCACGGTTGAGGTGCTCGCAGCACTGGCATGCGAGATACATTTTTCTTTTTGACGTCTCTTCAAAAAGAACCGAAA
>JAGADB010000069.1 GCA_017613815.1 Clostridia bacterium
AGCGCGGACGGCGGCACGGGCGACGCATACAGAGACACCGATATGACGCTTGACGGAGCCGCGGGCGACGCTGCAAGAAGCGTAAGCGACGCAATAGACGGTTTTGAGAGCGATATGGGAGTGAATTCAAAACACTCCGGCGGAAATACCACCGCAAATTACTGATAATTTGAAAAAGGCCACGGATTATTCCGCGGCTTTTTTATGCATTTTTGTAATAATTTTACAAAATTTTAAGGCGTTTTATGCAAAAATTATGTAAATCACTTGACATTTGTTAACACGTATTATATAATATTTATATCAATAGATACAAAATAATGTTTTTTGAAATAAATTAACTTTCTCGTGTCTTGATTTTATATAAATTTCTCACAGCATATATTTTTTGATATAGATTACAAAATTTATATATTTTTACGTCTGCTCCGACGTATTTGGGTTATTATAATATAATTTTATCAAGACGCCTGTTTGTTGTTTATGAAATTACAAGGAGGTGTTTTTATTTTGGATCTGTTTATAGGTATAGCAATAGGTCTCTGCGTGGGAATCGCGGTAACAGTGGTTATCGCCTCTCTCAAGAAAAAGTCGGACGCGGGTAAAATCAAGTCCGCCGGAGACGAAGCAAAGCGCATTATCGACGAAGCTATTAAAAACGCCGAAACAAGAAAGAAAGAAGCTCTTCTCGAGGCAAAAGAAGAGATTTTAAAGAGCAAAAACGAAGCCGACAAGGAAATCAAGGAGCGCAGAAACGAAATCACGCGCCTTGAAAAATACGCACAGCAAAAAGAAGAGTCCCTTGACAAGAAAATCGAAAGCTACGAGCGCAAGGAAGAGGTTCTCGCGCAGAAATCGCAGAAGCTGTCCGAGCGCGAAACGGAACTGACCGAGCTCATTGCTTCCGAGATAAAGAAGCTTGAAGAAATTTCCGGCTTTACTTCGGATCAGGCAAAGGAATACATTCTCGAAAGAGTGCAGTCCGAGGTAAGACACGAGGCCGCAATTAAAATCAACGAAATCGAGCAGGAATTCAAGGAAGAGGCGGACAACAAGGCGAAAAACATCATTTCCCTTGCAATTCAGAGATGCGCTTCCGAATTCGTATGCGAAGCGACTGTTTCAGCGGTCGACCTGCCGAGCGACGAGATGAAGGGCAGAATTATAGGCCGTGAAGGAAGAAACATAAAGGCGATAGAAACACTCACCGGCGTAGACCTCATAATCGACGACACGCCCGAAGCGATAACCGTTTCGAGCTTTGACCCGGTAAGGCGTGAAATAGCGCGCCTGTCCCTTGAAAAGCTCATTTCCGACGGACGCATCCACCCGGCGCGCATCGAGGAAATGGTCGAAAAGAGTAAGCGCGAGGTTGAGCAGATTATCAAGCAGTCGGGCGAACAGGCAACCTTCGAGACGGGAATACACGGCATAAATCCCGAACTTGTAAAGATTCTCGGAAGATTGCGCTACCGCACGAGCTACGGTCAGAACGTGCTCGTTCATTCGATAGAGGTATCGCATATCGCGGGAATGATGGCGGCGGAAATAGGCGCCGACGTTGTTCTTGCAAAGCGCGCAGGCCTGCTCCACGATATAGGAAAGGCGCTTGACCACGACATCGAGGGCTCGCACGTTCAGATAGGCGTCGACATAGCGAAGAAATACCACGAAAATCCCGACGTCATCCACGCGATAGAAGCGCACCACGGCGACGTTGAGGCAAGAACGCTCGTTGCGATGCTCGTTCAGGCGGCAGACGCAATCTCGGCGGCGCGTCCCGGAGCAAGACGCGAAAATCTCGAAACCTACATCAAACGCCTGCAGAAGCTCGAAGAAATCGCAACCGGATTTGACGGCGTTGACAACTGCTTTGCTATTCAGGCGGGCAGAGAGATAAGAATTATGGTTAAACCCGAAAAGATAAGCGACGACGATATGACGTTTTTGGCAAGAGATATTGCAAAGCGCATAGAAGACGAGCTCGAATACCCGGGACAGATAAAGGTTCTTTTAATTCGGGAAAACCGCCAGATAGACTACGCAAAATAATAAAAATAAAAGGAAAAGCCGAAGCTTTGCGCTTCGGCTTTTTTATTTATTATTTTTTTCGGAACTGCATATAATAAATCAGTCGAGAACTCTTATTTTTACGGTTTCGGCACCGAGACGCGCGATTTTTTCTTCCGCGTCGGACTGCTTCATTTTTCCGGTAAAGAACGCCGTAAAGTCCCCCGCCTTTTCGGTTTTTACGTCTCCGAAAACTGCTTTAACAGTGCTTTCGTCTGCTTTTGTCCTTACGTAGAAATCGGTAACGTTGTTGGAGATGTCGCCCAAGAAGTCCGCTTCCTCGTTCTTCCAGCCTATCGTCTTGCGGCAGTCTCTTATGACGTCGAGCACGTCTGCCATAACGGCGCTTGCCGTCGGAAGACTTCCCGCTCCCCTGCCGCAGAACAGCACGTCGCCCACGACGTTGCCTTCCACCTGAATTCCGTTATATACGTCGTTTACGCCGGCAATTTCGTTGTCCTCGCTTACGAAGAACGGAGCCGTCAGCACGTAAACCTTGCCGTCGAAATCCTTTTTCGACGTTCCGAGAAGTTTAATTGCATATCCGTGCTTTCTCGCAAAGAGAATGTCGTCGTAGGTTATATGCGTGATACCCTCGCACTGTATCTTTTCGGGATAGACGTGTTTTCCGAACGCAAGCGACGTTAAAATGCTTATTTTTCTGCAAGTGTCCATGCCCTCGACGTCTGCCGCGGGGTTGCGCTCTGCGTAACCGAGCGCCTGCGCTTCGCAGAGCGCCGTCTCAAAGTCGGTCTTTTCCTTTTCCATTTTGGTTAAGATATAGTTGCAGGTTCCGTTGAGTATGCCCGCTATACGTTCGATTTTATTTGCGGCAAGGCACTGCCACATCGGCCTTATAATCGGGATTCCGCCGCCGACGCTCGCCTCGAACAGATAGCCGATATTATTGTTTCTTGCAATTTCAAGCAGTTCGGCTCCGCATGAGGCAACGACCTCTTTGTTGGAGGTTACGACGCTTTTGCCCGCCAAAAGCGCTTTTTTGCTGAAATCGTAAGCGGGATGCAGTCCGCCCATGGTTTCAACCACCAAAAACACGTCTTCGTCGTTCAATATCACGTCAATATCGTTTACAACGCGGTTTCCCAGCGGATGGTCGGGAAATTCCCTCTTATCGAGTATGTATTTTATATTCAGCTCCTCGCCGTCAAGGCGCGAAGCAAGCTCTTTCGAGTTTCTGAAAATTACTTCGGCAACGCCCGAGCCTACCACGCCGAAACCGAGGATTGCGATATTTATCATAAATAACCTTCCCATTCAAAACAATTTTTAATATTATATCATATATCGGTTTCTTTGTAAAGTATTTTTAACCCGAACGGATGATTTTTCGGAGGAATAATGAACTATTTTGAGAACAGATACAAAAAATACGTCCGGTTTGCACTTGCCTTATTTCTCTTTGCGGCGCTTGCGTACGTCTTTTTCAGATATCTGCTTTACTGTTTTCTGCCTTTTCTGACCGCTTTTACGGTTTCGGCGTTTCTGCAGAAGCCGATAAACAAAATAGTGTCGAAAACCCGTCTTTCGCGGGCTTTTGTCGTCGTTCTTGCGATAATAATCATCTTTTCCCTTCTTTCCGAAGCGGTCTATCTGCTTTCCGGCAAGGTGCTTTCCGAGCTTTCGGGGCTGTCCGGGCATTTCAACGCCGAAAACCTCGAAAACGTAAAAAACACGATTTACTTAACGCTTGAAAACCTGCTTTCGTTCCTACCCGAAAGCGTCACGAAACCGCTTTTTTCCGAAATACGCGGAATATTGCGGAGCATCGACTCGGTTTTCGCTTTTATTACGTCTAAAATCCTGCCGCTTGCCGCAAAAACGGCGTTCGACGTGCTTAAAATGCTGCCGCAGATTCTGCTTTTCCTCGGAATTACCGTGATTTCAACCTTTTATTTCACCTACGACTACGACGTTATTGTGTCTTTCATAAAAAAACAGATGAGCGAGAAAACGCTTATATTCTCAAAAGACTTAAAAACGCAGTTTTTCTCGACCGTCGGAAATGTTTTACGCGCTTACGGAATAATATTTCTGATGACGTTCACGGAACTTTTAATCGGCCTTACGCTTATCGGGGAAGAATATCCGACGGTGGTTTCTCTCATCACGGCGTTCGTCGATTTTCTGCCGGTTTTCGGCACTGGAACGGTGCTTATCCCGTGGAGCATATTCCTTTTTCTTGTCGGCAACGCAAAAAAGGCATTGTGCATCGCCGCGCTTTATGTTATAATTACGGTAGTACGCCAGATATCGGAGCCGAAAATCATAGGCGACGCGGTGGGAATACACCCCGTCGTAAACCTTATATCGATGTATTTCGGGCTTAAACTTGCCGGCACGTTCGGGCTTGTCTTCTTTCCGTTTGCCGTGATAATAATCAAGAACTTAAACGAGAACGGAAGCATACACTTATACAAAAATCCCGACGAAACGCGTAAAACCTTC
>JAGADB010000070.1 GCA_017613815.1 Clostridia bacterium
GAAATAAGGAGGAAAAACCCAATGAACAATCTTATTGAGGCTTTTGCAAAAGAGCAGCTGAAAAACGAACTTCCCAAGTTCAATATAGGTGATACCGTAAGGGTACACAACAGAATCAAGGAAGGCTCAAGAGAAAGAGTACAGATGTTTGAAGGAACGGTTATCGCAAAGAGAAACGGCGGAATCGGCGAGACCTTCACGGTAAGAAGAGTTTCTTACGGCGTAGGCGTTGAAAAGACGTTCCCGATCCACTCGCCCAACGTTGTGAAAGTAGAAGTACTCAGAACCGGACACGTAAGACGCGCAAAACTCTTCTATCTCAGAGACAGAGTAGGAAAGAGCGCGAAGGTAAAGGAACGCATCGAAAACAACTGATGCACGCCTTTCGCCTAATCGGTAATTTGCCCCGCACGGGGTTTCAAAAAGGGGCTTTCAGCCCCTTTTTATCTTTGCATGCGATATTTTGAAAGGAAACGTAATATGTCTGAAAAAAAGCTTGAAAATGCGGCGAAAATTAAAAATGAAGACGTAATGCCCGGACCGCAGAGAGCGGTGCGCGAGATTTTTGACTGGATACAGACCTTTTGCGGAGCGCTGCTTTTCGGCGTAATACTTTTTACGTTCTTTTTCAGAATAGTAACGGTTGACGGCGAATCCATGACGCAGACGTTGAAAAACGGCGACAGACTGATAATCAGCAACCTGTTTTATACGCCGGAACGCGGCGACATAGTCGTAATTCACGACACCGAAACCAAAATTATGATGGGACAGGACGCTTTTTCGGGACCGATAATAAAGAGAGTAATCGCGACCGAAGGCGAAAAGGTAAAGATAGACTATAATAACTGGACGGTTACGGTAACCGACGTAAACGGAAAGGAAACCGTGCTTGAAGAGCCGTACGTCAACTATATTTTTGAAAACGGAACGGATAAATTAAAGCCGGTAAGGGTTCCCGAAAAGATAATTTATCCCGACAGCATCGCAAATAACGTGGAACACACCGTAAAAGAGGGCTGCGTGTTTGTCTGCGGAGATAACAGAAGCAATTCGCTCGACAGCAGATACGTGGGCGACGTTGATAAGAGAAAAATCCTCGGAAAAGCGCTTTTCAGGGTATACCCGTTTAACGCTTTGGGAGTGCTTTACCACGCGGAATACGGTAGCTGAGAACAGAACCGGAACGGAGAGAAGATATTGAAAAATTACGATATAGTAATTATCGGCGGAGGAATAGGCGGACTCATGACCGCATATTCCGCCTACGAAAAGAATAAAGACGCGAAAATATGCATTATCGACAGGGGAAACCCGATAGAAAAGCGCTCCTGCCCGATTATTGCGAAAAAGGTCTCGAAATGCATTAACTGCAAACCTTGCAGCATAATGCAGGGACTCGGCGGCTGCGGAGCGTATTCCGACGGCAAATTCATAATTTCAACCGAATACGGCGGCTGGCTGCCGCAGTATCTCGGCGAGGAAAAGACGATAGAATATATCGAGCGGGTGGATAAAATACTCGTCTCCTTCGGTGCGCACGAAAACGTCTATATGCCGAGCGACGAAATAAAGCTCGAATGTATGAAATACGACCTCAGACTCCTTCAGGCAAGGGTAAAGCACCTCGGCACCGACGGCAACCTGAAGACGATGACGAAACTTATCGCGGATTTGTCGTCAAAAGTCGATATTTTCCCCAACGAAGACGTAGTCGGAATACAAGAGGATAAGCATATAATAAAATCCGATAAAGACGAATATTCCTATAAAAAACTCGTCGTAGCCGTGGGCAGGGTAGGCGCCGGCTGGTTCGGCGACCTCTGTAAGAGCAAGGGAATAAAGGTTTCCAATAACCAGGTCGACATAGGCGTAAGAGTTGAACTTCCGAGACTCGTGTGGAGGGATATTTCAAGACGGATTTACGAGCCGAAGATACTGTACCGCACCAAAAAGTACGGCGATATATGCAGGATGTTCTGCTTCAACGACGGCGGAGAGGTCGTTATGGAAAACTCCGACGGCATTATGACGGTAAACGGACACGCCAATAACGACGAGGCGAAAAAGACGGGTAATACGAATTTCGCGCTGCTCTCCACAGTAAACTTCACACAGCCGTTTGAAGAGCCGATTGCGTACGCAAAGCACGTTGCGAGCCTTAGCAATATGGTAAGCGGCGGAGGCGTGCTCGTTCAGCGCTTCGGAGACCTGCTCGACGGCAAGCGCACCAACGACCACAGAATAGCGCAGTCAACCGTAAGACCTACGCTCAACGCCGTTCCCGGCGACCTTTCGCTGTGTATTCCCAAAAGGCAGCTCGACAATATAATCGAAACGATGTACGCGATAAACAATATCGCGCCCGGCACGTCAAACTACGATACGCTGCTTTACGGAGTCGAGGCGAAATACTATTCGGTAAGACCGAATTTCATTAACGAAAACTTCGAAATATGCGAAGACGTCTACGCGATAGGCGACGGAAGCGGTGTAACCAGGGGACTTTCCCAGGCGGGCGCCATGGGACTGTACGTCGGCGAAAAAATCGTGTAAAAACAACGGAGGTCATCATGGTCAGGTACGTTGAAAATCGGGACAAAGAGGCATGGTACAGACTCGATCATGATTTTCCCGAAACCTCTTTTGACGAAAAAGTCAGAAACCGCGAAGGGTACGTATGCACGGCCGGCGGTAAAATTGTCGGAATACTCCGCTATAACCTTTTTTGGGACAGCATTCCCTTCTGCAATATGCTGTACGTCGAAAAGGAAAACAGGGGCAGAGGATACGGAAAACAGCTCATGGAGCGTTGGGAAAAGGATATGAAGTCAAACGGCTGCGGAATGGTAATGACCTCCACTCAGGTAAACGAGGACGCACAAAACTTCTATCGTAAGCTCGGATTTAAAGAAGCGGGAGGTTTTGTAATAGACGTGCCGGGATACGAACAGCCGATGGAAATGATTATGATAAAGGCAATTTAA
>JAGADB010000071.1 GCA_017613815.1 Clostridia bacterium
CCTCGGCAAAGGCGCGTCGGGAGCCGCGATACAAAATCTCAACATCGTTCTCGGAGCAGACGAATACGAAGGACTAATACTTGATTAAATATAAAAAGGAGAAAAAGCATTAAAAAACGTGCTTTGAGTTATTAAAATGATAAAAATAAACGGCGGCGTTTGCGCCGCAAAGGGCTTTACGGCAAGCGGAATTCACTGCGGAATACGCAAAAACAAGGAAAAGAAGGACTTATCCCTCATATTCAGCGAAGTTCCCGCTTCCGCGTCGGCGGTTTACACGACCAATCTCGTAAAGGGCGCGCCCCTTACGGTTACCAAAAAACATCTGGAAAGCGGAAAAGCACAGGCAATTATCTGCAACAGCGGAAACGCGAACACCTGCAACGCAAACGGTTACGAAATTGCCGAAAAGACTTGTGAACTTCTCGCAAAAGAACTCGGTATTCCGCAAGACGACGTCATCGTCGCTTCAACCGGCGTAATCGGTCAGAAACTCGACATAACGCCTATCGAAAAAGGCATACCCTCTCTTGTAAAAAGTCTTTCAAAAGACGGCGGGGACGACGCTTCCGAGGGCATTATGACGACCGACACCGTAAAAAAGGAAATTGCGTTTGAGTTTGAGCTTTCGGGCAAGACCTGCCGTATAGGCGGTATCGCAAAGGGAAGCGGAATGATTCATCCCGACATGGCAACCATGCTCGTATTCATAACGACCGACGTTTCGATTTCACCCGAAATGCTTTCAAAGGCGCTGAAAACCGACGTTGCAAGCACCTTCAACATGGTGAGCGTAGACGGCGACACCTCGACCAACGATATGGTAACTGTTTTGGCGAACGGCATGGCGGAAAACGAAAAAATAGCCGAAGAAAACGAAGATTTCGCAATATTTATGAAGGCGCTCAACTCGGTTACGGTTTATTTGTGCAGAGCAATCGCTTCCGACGGAGAGGGCGCGACAAAGCTTCTCGAATGTACCGTTTCCGGCGCGAAAACGCTTTCCGACGCGAAAAAAATCGCAAAGAGCGTCGTTTGTTCGAGCCTTTTAAAAGCCGCGATGTTCGGCGCCGACGCAAACTGGGGCAGAATTTTGTGCGCCGTCGGTTACAGCAAGGCGGACGTCGACGTTACCAAAATCGGCGTATTCTTAAAGAGCAAAGCGGGACAAATCGAGGTTTGCAGAAACGGCTCGGGCGTCGATTTTTCCGAAGAAGAGGCAAAGAAAATTCTTTCCGAAAAGGAAATCGACATAGAAGTAACCTGCGGCGACGGAGAATATTCCTCGGTCGCGTGGGGCTGCGACCTCACTTACGATTACGTAAAAATAAACGGGGATTACCGCACATAATAAAACGGAGGAAATAAAATGGTAAACGATTTTTCAAATTCCGAGCGCGCCGAAATATTAACCCAGGCGCTCCCTTACATAAAGCGCTACACCGGGCGCACCGTCGTCATAAAATACGGCGGAAACGCGATGATAAACGAGCAGCTGAAGCAGCAGGTCATGGAGGACATAGTGCTTTTGTGGCTTATAGGCGTTAAAATCGTGCTCATTCACGGCGGCGGCCCCGAAATAAGCGAGGTTATGAGCAGTCTCGGCAAAAAGCCCGTCTTTATCGACGGTCTGCGGGTTACCGACAAGGAAACCATGGAAATAGCGCAGATGGTGCTTGCGGGAAAGGTAAACAAAAACCTCGTAAACCTCATTGAAATGAAGGGCGGCAAGGCAATCGGGCTTTCGGGCATTGACGGACGGCTTATCGAAGCAAAGCCTAAGGACGAAAAGCTCGGCTACGTCGGAGAAATAACCAAAATCCACATAAAGCCCGTAGTAGACCTGCTCGACAACGGCTACATTCCCGTAATTTCAACGGTCGGCTGCGACAAAGCCGGCAACGCCTACAACATAAACAGCGACACGGCGGCGGCGTACATCGCGGGCGAACTCGGCGTGGAAAGGCTTATTATGATGACCGACATCGCGGGAATTTTACGCGACAAGGACGACAGAAAAAGCCTCATTCCCGAGCTTACGGTGTCCGAAGCGAAAAAACTCGGCGAAAACGGCATAATCGACGGCGGAATGATTCCCAAGGTCGACTGCTGCATTTTCGCGATAGAAAAAGGCGTAAAGAACGTCGTTATAATGGACGGACGCGTGCCCCACTCGATAATTATGGAGCTCCTCACAGAAGAGGGCGCCGGCACGTGGATTAAAGGAGAAAATCAATGACGGTAAAAGAACTCGACAAAAAATTCGTCGCAGGCACCTACAAGCGCTTCCCCGTTGAAATAGTACGCGGCAGCGGCTCTTACGTGTACGACGAAAACAAAAAAGAATATATAGATATGGGAAGCGGAATTGCCGTAAACACCTTCGGCCTTGCCGACGAAACGTGGATAAGCGCCGTTGAAGCCCAGCTTTCGAAATTCCAGCACACCTCGAACCTTTATTATTCGGAGCCCTGCGCGGTGCTCGCGCAAAAGCTCTGCGAAAAAACGGGCATGAAAAAGGTGTTCTTCTCGAACTCGGGCGCCGAAGCAAACGAGTGCGCGATAAAGGCGGCGAGAAAGTACGCCGCCGAAACAAAGGGTGAAGAATACTTTACGATAGTTACGCTCAAAAACAGTTTTCACGGA
>JAGADB010000072.1 GCA_017613815.1 Clostridia bacterium
CTGCCTTTCACAGCTCTACCACGAGCACAAGAGAGGAATTTTGGCGGGATATGCGAAGTTCGAGACCTTCCCGATATGGAATCTCCCCTTAAAGCACCCCGTAAACCTCGCTTATGAAGCGGCAACCGCCGACTTAAACGACCTAAATATGATAGACCCGTTCCACCTCGAAGCGTACGGCGAAATGACGGTCAACTACAACAGAGACGTCGAGGCGTTCCCGCTTCTGCGCGCAATACTCGAACAGATTCTCGGCAAGAGTCCGTACAACTCGCCTACCGATATGGGCGTAAATATGGCGGGCAACTGCATTATAGACGACGAGGTCGTACAGGAGGCGGCCAAAAAGGAAATCGTCCGCAGGTATTACAAGGTAAGCTGCGACAAGGCGATGGGGCTCGTCGGCGAAAGCGCCGTAATAAAAGCCGAGTCGATAATGAAGCAGGCGGGCGTTTCGAGCGATTCGCGCCCCGTAGTCAAGGCGGCGCTCGACAAATCGAAGGCGGCAAACGCGCACGCCGTTGCGATTGAGCTTCAGGACGGCAAGATAGTTACGGGCAAGACGACCGAGCTTTTGGGTTCGGTTTCGGCGGCGCTGCTCAACGCAATGAAAATTATGGCGGGTATTCCCGACGAGGTTCCGCTGCTTGCGCAGTCGGTTATAGAACCTATAATCAAATTAAAACGCGAAATATTCAACGCCGCGTCGTCCCACCTCGACTCAAACGAAATGCTTATCGCGCTTTCGAGCTGCGCGGTCATAAATCCGCAGGCGGCGCTCGCTTTAAGAAAGATAATAAATCTTCGCGGCACCGAGCTTCACTCGTCGGTAATGCTTTGCGAGGAGGACGAGCAGGTACTCAAAAAACTCGGCGTAAATTACACCTGCGAGCCGATTTACAGAACGAAAATACATATAAACAATTCAATATGAAAATAAAAAAACGCTTTTCTTACGAAAAGCGTTTTTATTATGCCTTTTTTCAGTTGTCTTTTCTCCAGACCATCTTGTTTACGACGCCGACGTAGCTCTGAATAATCTTTACCACCTTCGACGACACGTTTTCCTCGATATAGTCGGGAACGGGGATTCCGTAATCTCCGTTCTTATTCATTTCAACGGCTGTTTCAACCGACTGAAGCAGTCCTTTTTCGTCTATTCCCGAAAGAATGAAGCACGCTTTGTCGAGCGCTTCGGGGCGTTCGGTCGACGTTCTTATGCAGACCGCCGGAAACGGGTGTCCGACAGACGTAAAGAAGCTGGATTCCTCCGGCAGCGTGCCTGAATCTGAAACCACGCAGAAGGCGTTCATCTGCAGACAGTTGTAGTCGTGGAAGCCGAGCGGTTCGTGTCTTATCACACGTTTATCAAGCTCAAATCCCGTCGCTTCAAGTCTCTTTCTTGAGCGCGGGTGGCAGGAATAAAGCACGGGAATGTCGTATTTTTCCGCCATTTTGTTTATCGCGGAAAACAGGCTCAAAAAGTTCTTTTCGGTGTCGATGTTTTCCTCTCTGTGCGCCGAAAGCAGTATATATCTGCCCTTTTCAAGTCCGAGCCGCGCGTGAATGTCCGAATTCATTATCTCATCGAGGTTGTTGTGCAAAACCTCCGCCATGGGCGAGCCGGTAACGTAGGTTCTCTCCTTCGGAAGCCCGCAGTCGGCAAGATACCTTCTCGCATGCTCGGAATATGCTAAATTTACGTCGGAAATTATGTCAACTATTCTTCTGTTCGTCTCTTCGGGCAGGCATTCGTCCTTGCATCTGTTTCCGGCTTCCATGTGGAATATCGGAATATGGAGTCTCTTTGCGCCTATTACCGAAAGGCAGGAATTGGTGTCGCCGAGTACGAGAACGGCGTCGGGCTTTATCTCGGTCATGAGCTTATACGACTTTGCGATTATGTTTCCGCAGGTTTCTCCGAGGTCTTCGCCCACCGCGTCGAGATATACTTCCGGGTCTTCAAGTTTTAAGTCCTTGAAGAAAACTCCGTTTAGGTTATAGTCGTAATTCTGTCCGGTGTGCGCCAAAATCACGTCGAAATATTTTCTCGTCTTGTCTATAACCGCGGCGAGACGTATTATTTCGGGCCGCGTTCCGACGATTATCAGAAGTTTAAGCTTTCCGTTTTCTTTCCATTTAACGTTTTCAAACATTTTTCAACCCTCTTCCGAAAGTCTGTCCTGAATATATTGTAAGCTTGCGATTTTTTCCTTCGTCTGCGCAACGTCAAGGAGCGTGGTGTTGTTTGAATTGAAGTCGGTGAGAGTGTTTCTCGCCTCATCGCCTTCCTTGAAGTATTTATCGTAGTTCAGTCCGCGGTTGTCTGCGGGAACGCGGTAAAAGCCGCCCATATCTATCGCTCTCGCGCATTCCTCGTTGGTGAGAAGCGTTTCGTACATCTTTTCGCCGTGGCGTATGCCGATTATCTTTATTTTTTCCTTGTCCGCGCCGAAAAGCTCGCAGACCGCAAGCGCCTGCGTCATAATCGTGCATGCCGGCGCCTTCTGTATGAGAAGGTCTCCGTTTTCGCCGTGTTCAAAAGCGAAAAGCACGAGGTCAACCGCCTCGTCAAGCGACATAATGAAGCGTGTCATGGACGGCTCGGTTATCGTAATATCGTTTCCCGCCTTTATCTGGTCTATCCAGAGCGGTATAACGGAGCCTCTCGAGCACATTACGTTTCCGTATCTCGTGCAGCAGATTTTCGTGTTTTTGGACATTCTCGACTTCGCTATCGCGACCTTTTCCTCGAGCGCCTTTGAAATTCCCATGGCGTTTATCGGGTACGCCGCCTTGTCGGTGGAAAGACAGATTACGCTCTCGACGCCTTCGTCTATCGCCGCCGTGAGCACGTTGTCGGTGCCTAAAATGTTGGTGCGCACCGCTTCCATCGGGAAAAATTCGCATGACGGAACCTGTTTCAGCGCCGCCGCGTGAAAGATGAAGTCAACGCCGTGCATTGCGGCTCTGCATGATTCGAGCGAGCGCACGTCGCCGATGTAAAATTTGATTTTGTCCGCCGCCTCAGGCATTTTCGTCTGAAATTCGTGGCGCATGTCGTCCTGTTTCTTTTCGTCTCTCGAAAAGATTCTGATTTCGCCTATGTCTGTCTGCAAAAAGCGGTTCAGAACCGCGTTTCCGAAAGATCCGGTGCCTCCGGTAATCATCAAAGTCTTATCCTTAAAGATTCCCATAACATATCTCCCAAACTTTTTTCTGCATTATTTTAATAATTTTATCATATATAAAAATAAATGTCAATAATTGCCCTGTTATTTTCGCAAATGAAAAAATTACCATACCTGCTTTTACATAAAAATTCTCTTTGTTACAAACAATATCTCCGAAACCGAAATTGTTGTAAAAAAGGAGTTTTTTATATATGAAAGCAACAGGTATCGTAAGAAGAATAGACGACCTCGGACGCGTCGTTATCCCGAAGGAAATCCGCCGCACGATGAAAATACGCGAGGGCTCGCCTCTCGAAATATATACTGACCACGAAGGAGAAGTTATATTCAAAAAATATTCTCCGATAGGAGAACTTTCGTCTTTCGCGTCGCAGTACGCCGAAACGGTGCATAAAACCTGCAAAATGGCGGTTATAATATGCGACCGCGACACAGTTATCGCCTGCGCCGGAGTGTCTAAAAAGGACTATCTCGAAAAGCCGATTTCCGACAGCGCCGAAAGAATAATCGAAGGCAGGGCGCTTTATCAGTTTCAGAACGGCTCGGAGCAGTACACTGTAACGCGCGACGGAGCAGGCGATATGTATATCAGATGCGCCATGCCGATTCTCACCGAAGGCGACGTCATCGGCTGCGTAATTTCGGCGGCGTCGGCTTCAAAGCCCGACGCGGAGCCGATTTCCCCCGAGCTCGAAGCGAAGCTCGTGCAGACGGCGGCAAATTTCCTCGGAAAACAGCTTGAAACTTAATTTTCCTCCCTGAAATACAAAAAGCAGAAGCGGATGCTTCTGCTTTTTAATCATTTCCTCAAAATCTTTGAAATCACCTTTTGTAAAAGCGATTTATTCGGCTTTATGAAGTCCGCCGCGGCGGAAACGCCCCCGTTTTTGAAAACGGAAACGAATTTTTCGTAAATCTTTTGATCGGGCTTTGGAACGGGCTTTGTGAGCCGCTGATTATACTTGATTACAGCGTCGATTTCCTGCTTTTGAAAATCTATATCCTCCGAAATACTTTCAAACAGCTCTTTCCCTTTTCCGTGCAGACTATCACGCAGGAAACTCCCATTTTATTATAGTTTTCCGTGATATTTTCGATTCCCTTATAGTCGCCTATCACAACGTCGCCGATAAGCGGGAAATCCTTATATCCGCACTCGTAGCAGCTTTCGCGCATGAGAACATTCGACTGGAAAATTCTGCCGAAGGTTGAGAGGTGCAGCGCTTCCGTTTTTACGTTTCCGTTTTCGAAAGACGCCTCGATATACATAGGAAGCCACTTTTTTACCTTTTTTCTCATATTGAAGCCCGTTATTTTACTGTTTTCCTTGTTTTCGAGCTCCGAAACGTATGCTTTCAGCACCTCGTCCGACGTAGGTCCGTGGCAGATGAGGGTTGCGAAATACAGATTTTCGTTTTCGCCTATGAAGTTTTTTACCGCCGCCGCCTGGCAGGGCGTTCCCGTAAACAAAACGGGGATATTTTCGTCAAGCGCCTTTTTTATTTCCCCAAACACGCCTTCCGTCTTACTCTGAACGTATTTTGAGGTGCGCATTTTCATTATATCGGAAATATCGTCCGAAACAATATGCTTTGCGCCGCAAAAGCCGTCGTCATACACGCTTCCGCAGACTTTTCCGCCCTTTTGCAGAATACTTTTTGCAAGCGCGAAGAAAAGTCCGCCCGACGAGCTCTGAGAAACGAGATTTTGGTCCTTGAGCCATGCGGAGTACACTTCTTTTTCGGAATTTTCTTCCCTTTTGAACGAATTATGGGGGCATTTTTCAAAGCAGATTCCGCAGTCTACGCATTTTTCGGCGGAAACAACGGGATGGAGAAAAAAGTCCTTATTCTCCATTTTTATTGCGTTTTTGGGGCAGACCGCCGCGCAGAGTCCGCAGCCGCTGCAATTTTTGCCTGAAATTTCAGAAACGTTCATTTTTTACCTTCCGTCAGTTCTCCTCCGACGCGAGTTTTTCAATTATCATATCGGTAAACTCTATGCCGGAAGCATATTTCAGATGATACACGGTATCGAAGAATTTATCGTTTTCGTAAGCCGACTCTTCGGGCTTGTAAAGCATTTTTACGTTATCGTCCGAAAGTCTTTGGTATATGCCGTCCGCGCACTTTTCGCTCTGCTCGAACGACGTTTTGTTGAGCGGCGGGAACAAAAGATAAACCTTTACTCCCATATCCTCGAAATACTTTATATTTTTCTCAAGTTCATCTATAAACGGGAACTTTTCGAAATCGTAAACCGAGTCGGCAAACTTATCGGGCGGCAGATTTTCGTGAACCGTCATATCTCCGTACTCGTTCGACGAGGAGCGCAGATACACCTTATTCTTCGAAATCCTCTTTCTTATGCTGTCCTGGAAATAAAAGCCGAAATTTTTCCAGCCGACGGTAACAGAAGTCGGCAGATATTTGAGAAGCGTAAGAGCAGGCGTTCTTTTTATCGTTTCGGGGGCGTAATAAAGCAGAAACTCGACGTTATTGTCGGTGTCGTTATACCAGCCCTCCTCGTAATATCCGTATTCGGGCATTAAGAACAGCAAATCTCCCGATTTCATATACGGCTTTACGCTGTTTACATAAAGTCCGAATGACGTTCCGGCGTTGAGTCCCATATTTACGGACGGAATTCCCGTCTTTTCCTCGAAATATTTGCTGTGTATTCCGAAATGCGTCGCGGAACCGCCGACAAACACGGCTTTATTCTCGTCTTTCAGCGTTTTGAGCCGGTTTAATTTATCTATATAAGAAGCGTTGCTCGTCGATTTTGAATACGACCTGTAAAGCACGTGTCCGAGAACGCAGAAAACGAGCATTATTGCCGAAATTATTATGATTTTTGAAGCAAATCCGAAACTTTTACTCTTTTTCATAATCTCTCAGAACCTCGAA
>JAGADB010000073.1 GCA_017613815.1 Clostridia bacterium
TAATAATGATTTGAATATCTCCGGCAGATAAAAGACAATATAAAAGCGCCGCTTTAGTACGTCAGAGGCAATCACGACCGTTTCGGGAAACGCTTTTTCGATAAAGAAATTGCCGAATGGAAGTGCGTAACCTTCCAAAACGTAAAAATCGCCGGAATCGGCTGTTTCGATAAGAACGGAAGGCGCTTTTCCGAAGACGAACTTAAATCCAAACTCGAAAAACAGTATAAGAAAATCCAAAAAGCACACGGAGTTGACATAATTCTGTCCCACCTGCCCATGTCGGGCTTCGGAAGCGGAGACGACGCGTATCACGCGGGCTCGGAAGCAATAAGGGATTTCGTTGCGAAAACCGAGCCGAAATACTTCGTTTACGGGCATAACCACCTGAATTACGGCAAAAACGAAAGGGTTATGACACGCGGAAAAACGTCCGTCATAAACGCTTACGAAAAATATGTTTTTGAGTATTGAGAAAGGAATATAACGGCGCATCAAGTAAGCTTTTAACTGAAAATAAAAAAACAGCGGACACTTTTGCGTCCGCTGTTAAATTATAAAAAAGCCTCTCCGCGAGCACGAGGGAATAAAAAAGTCGAGAGCCTTGCCGCGTAATTGCGTGTCGAGGCTCTCGACTCGAGGCTCTCGACAATGATATACTTGCTTCGCAAGCATGATATACGGCTATCGCCGCATGATATACCGCGTGAAACGCGGTATGATATAATATCCGTTCCTTAATATTCCGTAGGAATATATCATCGCGCAAAGCGCGATATCATATGCAAAGCATATATCATCCGTGACCGCAGGGAACGGATATCATTGCAAAAGCCTTGCTTTCGCAAGGCTTTTGCATGGTGCGGGTAAGAGGACTTGAACCTCCACGAAGTTGCCCCCACCAGAACCTGAATCTGGCGCGTCTGCCAATTCCGCCATACCCGCGTATTTATTTAATGACAAAACTAATTATAGCATTACATTTCCTTTTCGTCAAGTGTTTTTTTCTTGCAGAAAAAACACTTGTTTTTGTTGACTTTTAATATATATTTCTGTATAATATATAAGAATTGAACTTGTTTACGGAAAGGAAGATAAATTGATGCTGAAACGTCTGGCAGAGAGCATAAGAGAATATAAACTGCCGACAATATGGACCGTCGTGCTCATCACGCTCGAGTCCGTCATAGAAGCCTTGATTCCGTTTGTAACCGCGTCGCTGATAAATCATATTCAGTCCGGCACGGACATGGAAACCATAATCAAAAGCGGCGCCCTGCTCGTCGCGATGGCTGTTGTTTCGCTGACTTTCGGGGGCCTTTCCGGCTATATCAGTTCAAAAGCGTCCGCAGGCTTTGCCAAAAACCTAAGGCACGACATTTTCGAAAAAATACAAACCTTTTCGTTTGAGAATATAGACAATTTCTCGGCAACCTCGCTCGTTACGAGAATGACGACCGACGTAACCAACGTACAGATGGCGTATATGATGACGATAAGAATAGCGGTGCGCTCGCCGCTGCTTCTCACTTTTTCGATTATCATGGCGTTCATCATGGGCGGAAAGCTCGCGTTTTCGTTCGTTATAATGGTACCGTTCCTCGCAACCGGACTTATTCTGGTGGCGAGATTTGCCATGCCCGCGTTTTCGAGGGTTTTCAAAAAATACGATAAACTTAACGAATCCATCGAGGAAAACGTAAGGGGCATGCGCGTCGTAAAGGGCTTTTCGAGAGAGGAATACGAAAAAAAGAAGTTTTTCAAGGCGGCGGACGACATAAGGGCTGATTTCACGAAGGCGGAGAGAATTGTGGCGCTTAACAGCCCGCTCATGCAGATCTGCATATATTTCAATATGATTTTCGTGCTGTTCGTCGGCTCCAAACTTATAATTACGAGCGGCGGAGAGGTTATCGGCATAGGTCAGATATCCGCAATGCTCAATTACGGCGTGATGGTGCTTATTCAGCTCATGGCGCTGTCGTTCGTCTTCGTAATCATAACGATAGCAAGAGAGTCCATGAAGCGTATTTACGAGGTTTTGTCCGCCGTTTCGACGATTTCCGATAAGGAAGACGCGAAAACAGTCGTCGCCGACGGCTCGGTCGACTTTGAAAACGTAAGCTTCAAATATTCAAAGACCGCGGAAAAGGACACCCTTTCAGATATCAATTTACATATAGATTCGGGCATGACCGTCGGCATTCTCGGCGGTACCGGCTCGGGAAAATCCATTTTGGTGCAGCTCATTCCGCGACTTTACGATACGCTTAAAGGAAAGGTGTCGGTGGGCGGCGTCGACGTAAGAGATTACGATTTGAAGACGCTCAGAGACGCAGTAGCGGTGGTTTTGCAGAAAAATCTGCTGTTTTCCGGCACGATAAAGGAAAATTTGAGATGGGGCGACGAAAACGCGACCGACGGGGAGATATACGAAGCGTGCAGACTTGCGCAGGCGGACGAATTTATAAGAAGCTTCCCCGACGGATACGATACCAAAATAGAGCAGGGCGGCACAAACGTGTCGGACGGTCAGAAACAGAGACTCTGTATCGCAAGAGCGCTGCTTAAAAAGCCGAAAATACTCATACTCGACGACTCAACAAGCGCGATTGATACCAAAACCGACGCAAAACTCCGCGAAAGCTTTGAAAAATATATACCTTCAACAACGAAAATCATTATTGCTCAGCGCGTTTCGTCGGTTGAAAACGCGGATTTGATAATAGTAATGGATAACGGATTTATAAGCGATAAGGGCACGCACGAAGAATTGCTCGAAAGATGCGGAATTTATAGGGAAATTTATTTCCAGCAGACAAACGGGGGAAAAGACGTTGAATAAAGAGAAACAAGCGAAAAAAACCGAAAAATCAAAGTTCAGCTTCAAGACGCTGGGCAGAGTTTTTTCGCTCATGTTCAAGCTGAAACCCGGAATGACGGTCGCTATAACCTTGTTCATAATGGTTTCGGCGCTTGTCTCCTCGATTCCGTCGCTTTTCGTGCAGAAGGTGCTCAAAGTGGTAACGGACTGTCTGGAAAGCGCGTCTTACGACCTTGCGGCAGTCGACTGGGAAACGGCGAAAACACTCATAGTTCCGTATCTCGTGATACTCGCGTCGCTTTATTTTGTCTCGATGGTGCTTATCACGACGTATAACCAACTGGGCGTAATAACGGTTCAGAAATACATTTCGGCACTGAGGGTAAAGATGTTCAACGGAATGCAGAACCTGCCGATAAAATATTTTGATACCCATAAGCACGGCGATATAATGAGTTATTACACAAACGATATAGATACGCTGCGCGAGCTGCTTATGAACGCGGTGCCTGCGGTGATACAGTCGGGCGTGATAATAACGACGGTGCTGTTTTTGATGCTGTGGTTCAGCGTTTGGATGACGCTTGTCGTGGCGCTGGGCATCGCGACTATGCTTTTCGTGTCGAAAAAGATAACAAACGGCGCGTCCAAGTATTTCAGACAGCAGCAGAAATCGATGGGTAAAATCGAGGGCTATATTCAGGAAATAATCAACGGCGAAAAGGTCGTAAAGGTCTTCAATATGGAAGAAAACGTAAAGAAGGGCTTTGACGAAGTCAACGGCGAATGGTACGGAACGAGCTTCAAGGCACACGCCTACGCAAGCGTTCTCGCTCCGATAATATTAAATATAGGCAACGTGCTGTACGTGCTTTGCGCGACGGTCGGCGGCATACTCATACTCAATAAAGTGCCGAATATCGGCATAAAAAGTATCTTTTCGGGCGTCAGCGTGCTCGGAGTCGACGTGCTCGTGCCGTTTATGAGCATGACCAAGCAGTTCACGGGCAACGTGAATAACGCATCCCAGCAGATAAACAGCATAGAAACCGGCATGGCGGGCGCCGAGAGAATTTTCGCGCTCATGGACGAAAAGCCGGAAATCGACGACGGATACGTAACGCTCGTAAACGCGAAGACCGATAAAGACGGAAATATCACCGAAAGCGAAGAGAGAACGAATAAATGGGCATGGCGCCATCCGCATACCGACGGAACGCTGACTTATACGCCGCTTTTGGGCGACGTAACGCTCAACGGAGTGGATTTCTCGTACGACGGCGAAAAGGAAGTGCTTCACGACGTTTCGGTGTACGCAGAGCCCGGTCAGAAGGTCGCGTTTGTAGGAGCTACCGGCGCGGGAAAGACGACTATTGCAAACCTGCTTAACCGCTATTACGATATCGCCGACGGAAAAATAAGATACGACGGAATAAATATAAATAAAATAAAGAAATCCGACCTGAGACGCTCCCTCGGCATAGTTTTGCAGGATACCAACCTCTTTTCGGGCACGATTATGGATAATATCCGCTACGGAAGACTTGACGCGACGGACGAGGAATGTAAAGAGGCGGCAAAGCTCGCGGGCGCCGACGACTTCATATCGAGACTCCCGAACGGCTACGAAACCGAGCTTTCAAATAACGGCTCAAATCTGTCGCAGGGACAGAGACAGCTGCTGTCTATCGCGAGAGTCGCCGTTGCAAACCCGCCTGTAATGATATTAGACGAGGCTACCTCGTCAATAGATACGAGAACCGAAGCGATAGTGCAAAAGGGCATGGATAAACTCATGGAAGGCAGAACTGTGTTCGTAATAGCGCATAGATTGTCGACGATAATGAATTCCGACGTAATCATGGTGCTTGACCACGGCAGGATAATCGAAAGAGGAGACCACGAAAAACTGCTTTCGGAAAAGGGAGTTTACTACCAGCTTTATACGGGCGCGTTCGAACTTGAATAAATTGTTAAAAACATATTAAAATACTTGACAACGTATATTTAAAAAGTTATAATGTTGAATATATTTTATTAAAGTATGGAGGATTTATGGAAAACTTTGTAAAAATCATTGAAGACGTAAACTCAGTCGTAAACGGCTTTGCCTGGGGCCCGATAATGCTCGTCCTTCTGGTAGGCACGGGAATTTATTTAAGCATAAGAACCGGATTTATCCAGATAACGAAATTCGGGTACATTTTCAAAAGCACCGTAGGTTCTCTGTTCAAGAAAAGGGCTAAGGACGACGGAGTAAACCTCTCACCGTTCCAGGCGGTAACCACCGCTCTTGCGGGCACGGTAGGAACCGGAAACATAGCGGGCGTTACGGGAGCGCTTTTCGTAGGCGGTCCGGGCGCACTGTTCTGGATGTGGATTTCCGCATTTTTCGGAATGTGCACAAAATTTTCCGAAATAACGCTTGCAATGAAATATAGGGAAAAAGATGAAAAAGGCTTTTTCCACGGCGGTCCGATGTATTATATAACGCACGGCCTCGGTAATGGCTGGAAATGGCTGTCGGTAATATTTGCCGCTCTCGGCGGTCTTGCATGCTTCGGCATAGGAAATATCGCGCAGTCAAGCGAAATTTCGGGCGCGGTTCTCGGACTTGTAAACGTTGACGCCGCGGATCCCAAAGCAAATACAATAAAGCTTATCGTAGGTATTGCGCTTGCCGTGCTTGTTGCGATAGTCGTAATAGGCGGAGCAAAGAGAATAGGCACGGTAACCTCCTACCTTGTTCCGGTAATGGCGATTTTCTATATCGTTGCGGGCATTGTACTTATAGTTATGCGCATAACCGACGTTCCCGCGGCATTCGGACAGATTTTTTCCGAAGCGTTTTCATTGCGCTCGATAGGCGGCGGTATTTTCGGATACGTAATAATGAACGCAATAAAGCAGGGCTTTGCGAGAGGCGTTTTTTCGAACGAAGCAGGTCTCGGTTCGGCTCCTATAGCTCATGCGTCCTCCTCGACGGAAGAGCCGGTTGAACAGGCAATGTGGGGCGTGTTCGAAGTGTTTGTGGATACGATAGTTATCTGCTCGATTACCGGTCTTGCCGTAATTCTCTCAGGCGTCCTGAATACGGAAGGCGGACTTGGCGCGTTCGCGTCAAAGGGCGTTGCCGTGGCGACCGCGTTCAACAGCATTCTCCCCGGAACACTCGGCGGATTTATAATACAGCTGAGCATACTGTTCTTCGCACTGTCGACAATTCTCGGCTGGTGCTTCTACGGAGAAACCTGCTGGGCATACCTCACAAAAAACAATAAAATTGCCGATATGATATTCAAAGTAGTGTTCATTTTAGTATGCGTTCTCGGTGCAACGGGCTCCGGTACGCTCATGTGGGACCTTTCGGACACCTTCAACGGATTGATGGCAATCCCGAACCTCATAGCGCTGCTCCTTCTCAGCGGCGTTGTGGCAAAGGAAACCAAAAAGTATTTTGCCGAGCATAAGAAACAGAAATAAAAATTGCAAGGTACTGAAAAATAATTAAAAAAATACCGACTGAGATAAGGAAAAACTCCTTTTTCAGTCGGTTTTTTATATGGTTTTGAGTTTACAGTCATGATTGTGCGCGAAGCGCACAAGTTATGATATGAGTTCCGATTTAACGTGCCGCAGGCACTCATAACTTGCGAAGCAATCATAACGCGCATCAGCGCTCATAACGTTTCGCGCTTTTTCGCTCTGCGAAAAAGACGGAACTCATAA
>JAGADB010000074.1 GCA_017613815.1 Clostridia bacterium
GCATTTGTTCCGCTTTTTCATACATTTCTTGTGAATGCGCAAGGTTCTTTTCAAGCGCGTCCTTCTTCTTTTCAAGGTCAATACGCTCTCTTTCGAGCTTTCCTATAAGTCCTTCAAACGAGCGCGTGCCGTTGTCTATTTTTGCCTTCGACGCTTTGATAATGTCCTTTGAAATGCCGAGCTTGCTCGCTATCGCAAAGGCGTTCGACTTCCCGGGAAGTCCGATGATAAGGCGGTAGGTTGGTTTAAGTGTTTCGACGTCAAACTCGCACGAGGCGTTTGATACGCCTTTTGTTTCGAGCGCGTACGCTTTGAGCTCGGCATAATGCGTTGTGGACGCGCACAACGCCTTGCAGGAAGTTACTCTTTCGAGAATCGACTGTGCAAGCGCCTCGCCTTCTATCGGGTCTGTGCCGGCGCCGAGTTCGTCGAACAGTATAAGGGAGTCCGGCGTAAATTCGCGTAGAATTTTCACGATATTTACCATATGGGCTGAAATGGTAGATACCGACGGCTCGATACTCTGCTCGTCGCCGATGTCCGCGAGAATCGAGTCGAAAACGGGGAGAGTTGAGCTGTCGGACGCGGGAATATGGAGTCCGCACTGCGCCATAAGGGAAAGAAGCCCTATCGTCTTTAAGGTTACCGTTTTTCCTCCGGTGTTTGGACCTGTGATGACGAGGGTTGTGAATTTTTTGCCGAGATATACGTTTATCGGCACCGCGCTTTCCTTTTCGAGCAGCGGATGCCGCGCATTCACGAGATTTATATATTTATCTGTGTTGATTATCGGCTCCGACGACTCGGTTGCATACGAGTATTCCGCTTTAGCAAAAATCATGTCGAGGGACGTGATTATTTCAAAATCCGAGAGAATATCGTGCGAAAATCTGTCGCATTCCGCGGAAAGTTCGTACAGAATGCGTTCCGTTTCGGCTTTTTCTTCGGCTTCGAGCGTGCGGAGCTTGTTGTTTTCCTCAACTACCTGCATCGGTTCAATAAACAGCGTCGAGCCCGACGACGAGGTGTCGTGGACGAGTCCTTTTATTTCGTTTTTGTACTCGTTCTTTACGGGTATTACGTATCTGCCGTTTCTTATGGTTACGATATTTTCCTGCAGATACTTTGAATTTGCGCCCGACGTGTATTTCTGGAGCACGTCGCGTATTTTGTTCGACGAATTTTTAATTGAGCGCCTTATGTCGAAAAGCTTCTGCGAAGCGTTGTCGGACATGAGGTCCTCTGAAATTATCGCGGAATTTATCTTGTCGCGCAAAAATTTGTTGGGGCGCAGCGCGTTTTTATATTCGTCAAGCAGCGGCGCTTTTTCTTTTAAGGAAAGATAATTTTACATTGACAGCGACACGTTAAGAACGGTTGATATTTCAAGAAGCTGGCGCATCGAGAGCATGCCGCCTTTTTTTGCGGTTTTAATGCTCTTGGTTATGTCCTTTGCGCCCATGAACGACGGGGAAGTCTTGGTCTGAACATATTGCTTTGCTTCCGACGTCTCTTTGAGGTTTTTGATTATGGTTTCCTTAGACGTAGAAGGGAAGAGCTTTGCTATTTTTTCCTTTCCCTTTTCGGTGGAAGCGTAAACTTTTACGAGTTCAAGCACCTTATCGAGTTCAAGGGTTTTCATGGCGCGTTCAAACGCGCCTTTTTCGGCGCTTTTATTGAGATTGTCTGAATTGAGCATAAGGTTGTTTTTCATTTTTGGTCCTTTAATAACTGTTTTTTAATGGAATAATAAAATTTCAGCGACTCAAAAGAGCGTTCGGCCGTGTAGATTAAGTATTTTTCGCAGAATTCGCAGAACGCGGAAGCGTTTATGCCGTCAAGCTTAAAGGTCGCAAATCGGTTTATCTGCGAATTTATGACGTACTGAATTGCAAACGAGGCGGAAACAGACAACTTTTTTAAGTTTTCGCCGTAATTATTTCCGTTTTTTGAAACGCAGTCTTCACAAATTATTTCGTTTTCGGCAAAGCTGAAAAATACGTGTTTTGAGTGTATTGCGCCGAGAGCTGTTCCGCAGGACTTACAGTATTCAAACTGCGGTGCAAAGCCGCATACGCAGGCAAGCTTGAGTTCAAAAGCCGCCTTTGTAAGCCAAAGCGGCTTGTTTTCGTCTTTTGCAACGACGTACAGCGCGTTAAGAAGCAGGCGCAAAACGTCAGTCTCATCGTTTTCGCTCGTTGCGAAAAATGCGGTGATTTCGGCAAAATAACACGCAAGCGCATATTTTTCAACGTCGTCCCGTATACCGTAAAATCCGTCTTTCAAGTTTGCGGATTTGAGAACGTACTGGTTTTTGTACTTTAATATCTCAAATTCGCTGTAACAGAAAAGCTGGACGGCGGAGCTGTTTTTGCTCTTTATGCTCTTTACGCCCTTTGCCGTTACGGAAATTATGCCTTTGTTTGCCGTAAGAACGGTCAGTATTTTGTCGTTGTCGTTGTATAAAACCTCTTTTAAGACTATTCCGTAAAAAGTCAGAGTATCCAAGTTCAATCCTCTTTTTTGAAGCCGAGACGGGAGAGGTTAAGCTCGCTGTCCCGCCAGTTTTCTTTAACTTTTACCCACAAATTGAGATATACCTTTTTGCCGGTGATTTTTTCAATGTCCTCACGCGCAAAAGTCGCCGCTTTTTTGAGAGTTGCGCCGTTTTTTCCGATAATGATTTTTTTGTGCGCCTCTTTTTCGCAGTATATTTCGGCGCGGATTTCCACAATGTTCGGCTTTTCGGTGTAGTCCTCGATGGTTACCGCCGTTCCGTGCGGAATTTCGTCGTCAAGCAGCCGCAAAAGCTTTTCTCTTATTATTTCCGAAGCCATCTGCCTTGCCGTCTGGTCGGTTATCATATCCGACGGGAAGAACCACTTCTCGTTTTTGAGAAACCGGCGGAGTTCCGGGATGATTTCGTTTACGTTTTCGCCCGTAAGCGCGCTTGCGGGAATTATCGCCTTGAAATCAAACATTTTGGAATACTTGTCGATGGTTATTAGCAGGCGGTCCTTTTTTGAAACGTCGGTTTTGTTAATTACAAGAATAGCGGGAAGATTGAATTTCTTTAAGTTTTCAATTATTTCCTTGTCCGCGGGGGTTATGTTTTCAGTCGCCTCAACTACGAGCACTATCGCGTCGGCGTCGGGAACCGAGGACTTCGCGGCGTTCACCATATATTCGCCGAGCTTGTTTTTCGGCTTGTGAAGTCCGGGCGTGTCAATGAAAACGTACTGCTCGTTTCCCTGCGTTAAGATTCCCGTGATTTTTCCGCGCGTCGTCTGCGGCTTTTTTGATACCGCCGCAACCTTTTCGCCGATAATCGCGTTGAGCAGCGTGCTTTTGCCGACGTTCGGGCGACCCACGATGCTTATAAACGCGGTTTTCATATTTTTTTCGTCGATTTTTTCAGCTTCGTCGGAAGGGGCATTAAAAGTGTTTCTTTTGAGCCCGAGCGTGTCCAGAACGTATTCGCACGTCTCGTTCATATATTCCTCGTCGTCCTTGCTCGTTTCATGGTCGTATCCCAAAAGGTGCAAAACCGAGTGAACGCACAAAAATCCGACTTCTCTGTCTATGCCGTGTCCGTATTCTTCCGCCTGAGACTTCGCTTTTTCGAGGGATATTACTATGTCTCCCAAAGCGCACGGCTCATCCGACTCGTCGTCGTACTCGATTTCGCCGTTTTCGAACATCGGAAAGGACAGCACGTCCGTCGGAACGTCTTTGTTTCTGTATTTCTTATTTAATTCCCGTATTCCCTCGTTGTCGGTAAAGGTTAAGGATATTTCAACGGGGATTTCGAGTTCCGCGTCGTCAAGAGCGGCTATAATCACCTTTTTCGCAAGCGCTCTTAATGACGGAGTGAGTTCGACCTTGCTTTGATTGTTTGTCGTGTATATTTTGTGTTTCATTCTTCGACCTTCTTGTTGTTTTCGTAATTTTCGTATGCGTTTATGATTTTTTGAACGAGTGAGTGGCGCACAATGTCTTTTGAAGTGAGATAGAATACCGAAATACCCGGAATGTTTTCGAGAATTTTTACTGCCTCCGAAAGGCCGCTTTTTACGCCTCTCGGCAGGTCAATCTGAGTGATGTCGCCGGTTACTACGACCTTTGAGCCGAAGCCGAGTCTTGTCAAAAACATCTTCATCTGTTCGGGTGTCGTGTTTTGCGCCTCGTCGAGAATTATAAAGGAATCGTCAAGCGTCCTGCCTCTCATATATGCAAGCGGGGCAATTTCTATTGCGCCTTTTTCAAGGTTTCTCGTGTAGCCGTCCATTCCGAGCATCTGGAACAGCGCGTCGTAAAGAGGACGGAGGTACGGGTCGATTTTGCTCTGCAAATCGCCGGGGAGAAAGCCGAGGCGTTCTCCCGCTTCAACCGCGGGGCGGGTGAGTATGATTCTCGTAACCTGCTTTGCGCGCAGCGCGTTTACCGCCATTGCAACGGCAAGAAAAGTCTTTCCCGTTCCGGCAGGTCCTATCGCAAACGTCAAGGTGTTTTGAGAAATTGAGTCTATATACTGCTTCTGACCGACGGTTTTCGCTTTGACGGGCTTTCCGCGCGACGTGATGCATATACAGTCGCCGTCAAGCGTCTGGAGAGAGCCCGCGCTTCCGGAATTTACCATGCTTATAACGTATCTTACGGTTTGTTCGTTGGGTACGTCATGGTTTTCCGACAGTTTGAGCAGATATTCTATCGCGTTTGCCGCCTGTTCAACGTCCGACGGCTCGTCGCCGATGACGTTTATTCCTTCCGACGTCTGAAAAAGGCGCACGCCGAATTCACTTTCGATGATTTTTGTGTTTGCGTCAAAATCGCCGAATATTTCCGCCGTTTTTTCGGTAGATGCAATTTTTACGAGTTTTTCAGTCATATTCCGAGTCCTTTCAATATCTGTACATTATAATTATATAATAGCTTTGCGTTTTTTTCAATACGCAAAGCGTGTTTTTTTATGTTTTGCGCATTTGAAGTCAATTATATGCATAAGGAGGAATAATCATAAAGCGCGGAAAACTCATATTATATAGCATGTACAAACAAAGCGAAAGGGGGCAGATAATTGAAAACAGATATAAAAGTCGGTTTTCTCGGCGGAACGGAAAGACAAATTATTTCAGCTAAGAAAATCGCTTCTTACGGTTACGAAACCGCTGTGTGCGGCTTTGAAAAATATAACGGAAATTTCGGACTTTGTACCAGAATTAAAAACTTATCCGACCTTGCTTTGATGTCGGACGTTTTGATTTTGCCGCTTCCCGCAACGACTGACGGAAAAACCGTAAACGCTCCGTTTTCCGAAAAATCAATTAATCTTTCGGAAGTATTTTCCGCAAAACTTGAAAATAAACCCGTTCTTTACGGAAATTGCGGCAATATAATTGAAAAATACGCGTCTGAATATAATATACGCACGTTTGATTATTACGTTGAGGAACTGAAAAATAAAAACGCGGTTCTTACCGCCGAAGGAGTTATAGAAATAGCTTTAAGAGAGATGAAGAGCTCGCTGTATGAGAGTAAGTGCCTCGTTGCAGGCTACGGAAGAATAGGAAGGGTTTTGTCGGAAAGGCTTAAAGCGTTCGGCACCGAAGTATACGCTTCCGCAAGAAGAAAAGAGAAGCTTGAGGAAGCGAAAAGGAACGGAATTAATCCCGTAAAGAACGAAGAACTGCCGCTTGCCGCGGAAAAATGCGGTCTTATCGTAA
>JAGADB010000006.1 GCA_017613815.1 Clostridia bacterium
CAGAAAAAACGTGTTTTTCGTGCCTATGCACGAAGACGACGTAAAATCAAAGCCCGCAAGTCTGGTATGCGATTTTTCGCTTGTTGTAAAAGCTTCAGACCTTGCGCTCTCCGGAAAACAGATGCTTCCGCTTTTCATATAAAGAAAACCGCTGAATTTTCAGCGGTTTTTGAATTTTTACTTTGTCTTTGTGATTTCGCCCGCTTTTGTGAGCGATATTTTTGTTATGACGGGACCTATAAGCTCGTAAATCAGCGTTCCGCAGAGAATTATTGCGCGGATATACGCGCCGTTCTCCGGGACGACGCGCGTCGCGACGAGCGAAAGACCTATCGCAACTCCCGCCTGAGGCATAAGTGCGGGACCGAGGTATCTCGATATGTTTTTGCCCGCTTTGGAAATTTTTGCTCCGAACCACGAGCCGAATATTTTACCGATAACTCTGAATACGACGTAGATTATTCCGACTATTCCCACCGCGGGGATAACCGAAAGCTGAAGTTCAGCTCCCGAAAGCACGAAAAAGAGCATAAATATAGGCGGCGTAAGCCCGTCCGTGAGCTTCATTATATGGTCAACCTGCGACGAGAAGTTTGCAAGCCCCGCGCCGAGCGCCATACATAAAAGCAGCGACGAAAAGCCGAACATATCCGCAAGACCGACGCCGAGAAATACGAAAGCAATCGTCAGCGCAAGTCTGTTGCCGTCTTTTTTGAACCATCTGAGCGGAATGCAGAAAAGCATACCGAGAAGGAAGCCGACAACAAGTCCGCCGAAAATCTCCCATAACGGTTCGAAAAGGGAAGTCTGAAGGGAAATTTGCGCGGGGTCTTTAATCGCCTGCGCTATTGCGACCGACACGCTGAACATCGCAAGCGCCGTCGCGTCGTCTATTGCAACTACCGACAAAAGCATATCGGTAACGGGGCCTTTAGCCCTGTACTGATTTATAACCATAATCGTCGCGGCGGGCGCCGTTGCCGCCGCAATAGAGCTCAAAACTATTGCGAAAGCCGGTTCCGCTATTCCGAATATAAGAAGCGGAGCGAGAACGAAAAGTATCGCAAAAAGCGACTCAAACGTTGCGATAACTACGGGAGCCGTTCCGACGCGCTTAAAATAAGACACCTTGAACTCGTTTCCTATCGAAAACGCGATAAAGCCGAGCGCCATTTCGGAAATTATATTTATTGACGAGAGCGTTTCGGCGTTAATAAAGCCCGTAACCGACGGACCGAGTAGAAGTCCCGCCACAAGATAGCCGGTAACGTTGGGAAGCCGCAGAAGCTTTGCAAGTCTGCCGAACGCCATTCCCGCAAAAATCATTACCGCAAGTACGAAGAGAACGTTTAAAGAGAACTTCATTTTTTATCGCCGAACCCTTCGATGTAATTGACGGGAAGTGTGAAAATTACGCCCGTGTCGGGATGATTAAGACCGCCCGTAACTTTATTTACTATTTCGGATACGAGGGGTATTTTTTCTTTTTCGATAACCAAAAGAATTGTCTTGCTTTCCTTGTGTTCGGGGTCGAGAAGCATCCTCAGCGAGCCGACGAACCTGAGTTCGTTGTACTCGTAAAGGTTGTGCGCCATGCCCTGGCTGTCAAGAATTGTCGCGCCCTTTATGTCGTGGTTTACGAATTCCGACAGCAGCGTCTTCAAACACTCTGTTTTGTTGAGTATTAAAACGAGCAGTTCCATTTTCAGACTTCCTTTCGAAAAAATGCCTTTTCAAGTTTTTTAATTATACCACCCGACGCAGATATTGTCAATCTTAAATAAGGCGGAAAACTTACGAAATCCGTTGACATTGACGATACCGTATGATATAATATACATAGTATAAATATAATTAAAATCTCTCTGAAAAAAGAATTTTCAGAGAGGTATGTCAACGGCGGCGGATCTTTTGAAAAACGGTAGGATTCCTTGCTTTTGACGTCTTAAAAAGACAGAGCCGCCGAGGTCTTCCGCTATTATTCTATGAAGAACGAAAACACTTGACACTTTAACGGAAGCGCCGGAAACAACGCTTTTTCGGTATTTCCGCCGATATTGAATAAATTTTGGTAATTCTTTCCGGCATATCGGAATTTTAATAATATTGCAAAAATGCAAAGGGGAAAAAGACAATGGTAAAAATTTCACCGTCTGTTCTGTCGTGCGATTTTAAAGATTTCGGGAACGAAATCAAAAAAATTGTGTCAAACGGAGCGGAATATATACATATCGACGTCATGGACGGGCATTTCGTGCCGAACATTTCCTTCGGTTTTCCGCTTGTGAAGGCGGCAAGAGAGTCGACCGACGCCGTACTTGACGTGCACCTCATGATATCCGATCCCGAAAAATATATTGAGAGATTTGCGGACTCCGGTGCGGATATTATTACTTTTCATTACGAGGCGGCGGAAAACTGCGGAGAAATCATTGAAAAAATACACTCTTTGGGCAAAAAAGCGGGAATTTCCATAAAGCCCGCAACCCCGCCGGAAGTTTTGAAAGATTTGATAAAAAAAGTCGATTTGGTGCTTGTTATGACGGTTGAACCCGGTTTCGGCGGACAGAAGCTCATTCCCGAATGCGCCGAAAAGGTAAAGGTAATAAAGAAAATGTGCGTGCAAGCGGGATGTTCTCCCGAAATCGAAGTCGACGGCGGAATAACGGCGGAAAACGTGAATATGCTCAAAGAAAACGGAGCAAACGTGATAGTCGCCGGCTCGTTCGTGTTCAAGGCCGAAAATATCAAAGAAGCGATAAGTCAGCTTAAAGGATAAAAATAATTTGTAAAATAAACGTAAGGACGTGAAAGACTATGGAAAAGAAGCTCGTAAAAAAACTTGACAGCACACCCGTTGATAACAAAAAGAAAGCCCTTGACACAACTCTTGCGCAAATAGAAAAAGCATACGGCAAAGGCGCGATAATGAAGCTCGGAGAGAACGCCTCAATGAACGTAAGCGCAGTATCCACAGGGTCTCTTACTCTTGATATGGCGCTGGGTATAGGCGGCGTGCCGAGAGGAAGAATTATCGAAATCTTCGGTCCCGAATCCTCGGGTAAAACGACCGTTGCGCTTCACGTTATCGCCGAGGTCCAGAAGCTCGGCGGAGAAGCGGCGTTCATCGACGCGGAACACGCGCTTGACCCCGTTTACGCAAAGGCGCTCGGAGTTAATATAGATTCTCTTCTTGTTTCCCAGCCCGATTACGGCGAACAGGCGCTTGAAATTACCGAAGCGCTCGTGCGGTCGGGAGCCGTTGACGTCGTCGTCGTCGACTCTGTTGCCGCGCTCGTTCCCAAAAACGAGATAGACGGCGAAATGGGAGACGCTCACGTCGGTTTGCAGGCAAGACTTATGTCGCAGGCGCTCAGAAAACTGTCGGGCGCGATAGCAAAGTCAAACTGTATCGTAATATTCATAAACCAGCTGCGTGAGAAGGTCGGCGTGATGTACGGCAACCCCGAAACGACGCCCGGCGGAAGAGCGCTTAAATTCTACGCGTCGGTGAGAATCGACATAAGACGCGTCGAACAGATAAAGCAGGGCACCGAAGTGCTCGGCAACCACACGAGATGCAAGGTTGTGAAGAACAAGGTGGCGCCTCCGTTCAGAACGGCTGAATTCGAC
>JAGADB010000075.1 GCA_017613815.1 Clostridia bacterium
CCTTAACTTCTTTTTCAAGTTCCTGGAGATAAGCCATTTTCTTATATGTAGGCGAGATCTCAAGCAGCTTTTCGGGCGTGTCGAACGCCTCGACCTTTCCTTCTGAAAGCACTAAAATTCTGTCCGCGCGCGCAACCGACGATATTCTCGACGCTATGATAACCGTCGTCTTGCCGGCTCTTTCCTTACGTATGTTTTTAAGAATAGTCTCCTCCGTGTCGACGTCAACCGCCGAAACAGAGTCGTCCAGAATCATTATCGGGGAGTCTTTAAGGTATGCTCTCGCGATGGACACGCGCTGTTTCTGACCGCCGGAAAGAGTTATTCCGCGCTCGCCCGAAACGGTGTCGTAGCCCTCCGAAAAGCCCTTTATGTTATCGTCAACGTCGGCAAACCGCGCGCCCCTGATTATGTCATCGCGCGAAAGCTCCGACGAAGCAAAACCTATGTTGTTCGCAACCGTGTCGGAGAACAAAAAGTTGTCCTGCGAAACGAAGGAAACGGCGGAGCGGACGGAGCTTATTTTACACTTCATAATATCGTGCCCGTCGATGAAAACAGTGCCGTCTTCTAAGTTGTAAAGCCGCAAAAGCAGAGTCATAAGCGTTGTCTTTCCGCTTCCGACGCGGCCTACCACGCCGACAAGCTCGCCGGGATTAATTTTAAGCGAAACGTCTTTTAAGACCTTGACGTCGGGCGACGAGGGGTAGGCGAAGGAGCAATTTCTGAATTCAATTCCGCCCTTGACGTCCGTAAGCTCGTAAACGTCCTTTTCGTCCTTTATGTCTTCAAACGCGTCGAGGAAGTTCGATACCCTTTTTAACGACGCGCGTGCGCGCGCATGCATGCTGAAAAGCGAGCCAAGCGCTATCATCGGCCATATCAGCGTGTCGAAAAATCCGACGAAGGTTATGAGCTTTCCGGGCGTTAAGATGATTTCATGCCCGAAAACCGATATCGGAGAGCCGGTAACGCACGCCCACACAAACCACGAGCCGAGCCCGAGAATCATTGAGAGAATGAGCGCA
Organism: Clostridia bacterium; assembly: GCA_017613815.1. GTDB lineage: Bacteria > Bacillota > Clostridia > Oscillospirales > CAG-382 > UMGS882. Next base: position 1,029 of record JAGADB010000075.1, read on the forward strand.
ATAGTTATCTCGATAAGCGTGTCGAACAGCACCGAAACGCGCACGTAATCGACGTTTGCGTCCCTGTTCTTCTTTGCGATTTTCGAAAAGGCGAGGACTTCCTTCGTCTCCTTGACGAAAGCTTTTATAACGGCGATTCCCGTGAAGTTTTCCTGCGCAAAATCGTAAAGGCGGTCGTATTTCTGCTGTTTTTCCCGCCATTTTATTTCCATATACTTTTCGACCAGAGCGCCCCAAACGGCGATAAGAAACATCGGCACGAGCGCAAAGAGCGTCATAACTCTGTCAAGGGCGAGCATTCTTATCACGACGAGAACGCCCAAAAATGCCGCGTCGACGATCTGCACCGTTCCAAAGCCCGTGTATTCCTCTATCGTTTCAAGGTCGGTCGTGAACCACGACATAATCGAACCGACCTTCGTCGAGTGGTAGTATTTCTGCGAAAGCCGCTCGCTTTTTTGGAACATTTCGCGGCGAAGACCGGCTTCGGTCTTGCGCGACGCGCCGAAAAGGGTAAAGCGCCACAGCATTCTGCCCAGAAACATCACGAGCGCAACGCCGAGAAGCTTTACGCACAAGGAGCCGACGAAATTTACGTCGACGTCGCTTCCGCCCGACAGATGGTCGACTATCTGACCTAAGAAAATCGGCTCGTAAAGCTGGACGTAGTCCACCGATACAAGCGCTATGATACCGATTATGAATAAATGCAGGTATTTTTTATAGTATTTGTTGAGATATTTTCCTAAAAGCATATAAACCTCTTTGAAGATGACTGCGCCGAAAAAGTTTTCGGCGTACAGTTCATTGTATCACGGATCACGCTATAAATCAAGCATAAAATCCGTATCGTTTTCCGAAAAACCGGTAATACGGATGACGCGCTTTTTCTTTCTCAACGCATAATTGAGGGACGCCGCCGCGCCGCCCCACGAATGAACGACGTAACAAACGACGGCGTCCGAATTATCTATCATCCACTCGTTTCGCTTTGAAATCGCAAACTTTAACGGCACCTTTTCGAGAGGGGGATAGACAGTTTCGTCATACAACGCTTTGTCGTACTCTCTGTTGAGATACGGAAGCACTAAAATTGAACGGATATGCGGAAATTGTTCTTTTTTCAGAGAACAAACCGCCTGCGCCGCAAGCAAATCAAATTTTCCGTACCCGCCGAGATAAAATTTGTCGGCGCCGTCTTCAATCAATTTTTCGATTTCCGTATATAAGTGAGGTTTTATGTTTTCAACGTCGGAAATTTCGTTGTGTCCGCAAAAAGTAACAACCAAAATATCACCGCCTTTTGATATAATTATAGTATTAAATGGTGATATTTTCAATAAATTATCGCAATTTATTGCGATAACGGGGAGATTGCTGGCTATGAAAATTCAATTATTTCAACTTGATTTCGGAGCGAAACCGTGTTATCATTATCATAGATGAACGAAAGAAAACGGGGGAATGATTGCCGTCTCGCCTTGATTTGACGTGCTTTTACGAATATTATCGCAAAAA
>JAGADB010000076.1 GCA_017613815.1 Clostridia bacterium
GCCTCGTAAACGCTCACGCGGTTTCTTCCGCCGGCCATCGGGTCAAACTGTACTTTTCCTTCCGTAAGCGCAAACAACGTATCGTCTCTGCCTATTCCCACGTTCTTACCGGGATGAATATGCGTTCCGCGCTGTCTGAGGATAATATTGCCGGCAACAACCGGCTGTCCGTCGGCCTTTTTAACGCCAAGGCGCTTGGACTGCGAGTCGCGTCCGTTCTTTGTGGAGCCCACGCCTTTTTTATGTGCGAAAAACTGCAAACCTAATCTTAACATTATTACACCTCCGTCAATATACACTTCAAATAATCCGGATATTCGGAAGATACGTCTTTTATATATCTGCAATACCCGTCGAGCACCGCGTTTACCGCGTCGTTTTTGTTTTCTTTCAACGTACACTTAACGTATGCTCTCTTTTTGTCGATTTCCAAACTGAAACCGACCGAAAAACGCTCGAGAATATCAACAATCAGTTCCGTCGCAGACGAAACCGACGCGCACACGATATCTTCTCCCTCTTTTGCGAACCCTGAGTGTCCGCTGCATTCAAAGGATTTATATCCGGCGCCGTCTTTCAATATTCGTACCGTCGTCATGGTTTTTAACCGATCTTGTCGATCTGTACTTTAGAATAGGGCTGTCTGTGTCCCTGCTTCTTCTTTTCGTTTTTCTTCGACTTATACTTGAACACAACGATTTTCTTCGATTTTGCGTTCTTAAGTACCGTACCTGAAACTTTGCAGCCGTCAACGTACGGCGTACCCGTTTTCAGTCCGCTTTCGTCGGAAATTGCAACAACGTCGAATTCAACTTTTGCATTTTCTTCGATTCCGAGCTTCTCAACGAAGATTACGTCGCCCTCGGATACCTTATACTGCTTTCCGCCTGTCTCTATAACCGCGTACACGAAAAGCACCTCTCTTTCTCATAAGACTCGCTGATTCCGGGTTTTTACGACCACAAAAAATGGGCATAAAATTAAGACCCGCTTCAAGCGGCATTACGATTATATCACCTAAATATGCCTTTGTCAATATTTTTTTGCAAAAAAATGCGCTTTTTAATAAATAATTATGAAAAAATATGATAAAATGCGTAAAAATCACTTGACAAAAGCCTTTATTTATGGTAGAATGTTCTCACCTCTGTTGGAGGATTTTTTGTTGCGCGCATTTTTATGCGTGTTTGCGGACTTTTCCTCCATGTCGAGGGAGGTAAAACATTCATATTTACCGGGAGGTGTACAACATGAGAGTGAAAATAACACTCGTTTGCAGCGAATGCAAACAAAGAAATTATGACTCTACAAAAAACAAGAAAAACGACCCTGACCGTCTTGAAATGAAAAAGTACTGCAGGTTCTGTCGTAAACACACCCTTCACAAGGAATCAAAGTAATTTTGGTGTTAAGGAGGATTAAATTATGGCAGACGCAGTAAAGAAAGAAAAGAAACAATCAAGAATCGTCAAATTCTTCAAGGATTACAAGAGCGAATTCAAGAAAATCGTTTGGCCGACAAAGGAAACTACCGCCAAAATGAGCATCGTCGTTATCATCGCAATCGTAATCACAAGTGTGGCTGTTTTCCTGCTCGACACAGGTTTTTCTTCAGCTTTTGCGGCGCTCGGAAACCTTGTAGGTTAAAGGAGTTTTGAAGATGGCTGACGAAAGAGCGCTTTGGTACGTTATCCACACTTATTCCGGCTACGAGAACAAGGTTGCGGCTAACATCCAGAGAATGGTCGAAACACGCGGTCTCGAAAATCTTATTTTCGAAACCAGAATTCCTACCGAAATCGTCGTTGATACCAAAGACGACGTCGACGACTATCTTGACCAGACCGTTTATACAGACTATTCCGGCACCGCCGGAAACGACGAACAGGCGAAAAAAAGGGAGAGAAAACCAACCGAACACAAGCTCTTCCCGAGCTACGTTCTCGTTAAAATGGTCATGAACGACGAAACCTGGCACATAGTGAGAAACATCAGAGGCGTTACGGGATTCGTGGGCCCCGGAAGCAAGCCGGTTCCCCTTTCCGACGCGGAAGTTGAAGCTCTCGGCGTCGACGAAGTACGCGTACGCGAGCTCGCTTACGGCGTAGGCGACAGCGTTATGGTCGTTTCCGGCTTCATCGCGGGTTCGATTGCTACGGTCGAGGAAATCGACGAATCTTCGGGAAGAATTAAAATCTCAGCAAACATCGGCGGAAGAGAAACTACCGTTGAACTTGACTCAAACGAAGTAGAGCCGTTAAAGTCATAATAACGTATTTTCCGCTTAAATCTCGGCATTTGAAGATATATGCCCTTACCGCGTATTTGCCAAACGCGGCAAAATTAAGGCGATATCTTCTTTGACAGCAAATATAAATCATTGCTGTCGGTGGGAGGAACAAAAAGTTCCGAAATTTATTTACCACATTTGGAGGTGTAAACGTTATGGCAAAGAAAATTATAGGTTATATCAAACTTCAGATTCCCGCCGGAAAGGCGCTCCCCGCACCGCCTGTAGGCCCTGCTCTCGGTCAGCACGGCGTTAACATCGCAGGCTTCTGTAAAGAATTCAACGAACGCACGAAGAAAGACATCGGTCTTATTATCCCGGTTATCATCACCGTTTATGCAGACCGTTCCTACACGTTCGTTACCAAAACGCCCCCCGCAGCCGTTCTTATTAAGAAGGCGGCAGGCATAGAAAAGGCGTCCGGCCAGCCCAACAAGAACAAGGTTGCTCAGATCACCAAAGCACAGGTTCAGCAGATCGCTGAAACCAAAATGCCCGACCTCAACGCCGCTTCTCTGGAAACGGCAATGAGCATGATTGCAGGCACTGCACGCAGCATGGGCATTGTAGTTGTTGACTAAGGGAGGGTACGGTAATGAAAAAAGGAAAGAAATATCTTGAAAACGCAAAGCTTGTCGACAGAACAAAGCTTTACGATACACTCGACGCATTTGAAACGGTTTGCAAAACGTCCAACGCAAAGTTCGACGAAACCGTTGAAGTTCACGTAAAACTCGGCGTTGACTCCCGTCATGCAGACCAGCAGGTAAGAGGCGCGGTCGTACTTCCCAACGGAACAGGTAAAACCGTCCGCACGCTCGTTTTCGCAAAAGGCGATCATGCGAAGGAAGCTGAAGAAGCAGGTTCCGATTTCGTAGGCGCGGAAGACCTCGTTGCTAAAATCCAGCAGGAAAACTGGTTCGATTACGACGTTATCATTGCAACTCCCGATATGATGGGCGTTATCGGCCGTCTCGGTAAGGTTCTCGGTCCTAAGGGACTCATGCCGAACCCGAAAGCCGGCACCGTTACCATGGACGTTGCAAAAGCCGTTTCGGAAGCAAAGTCCGGTAAAATCGAATACCGTCTCGACAAACAGAACATCATCCACTGCCCCATCGGCAAGGCCTCTTTCGGTAAGGAAAAGCTTTCCGAAAACTTTGAAGCGCTCATAGGCGCCATCATCAAGGCAAAGCCGGCAGCCGCAAAAGGTCAGTACATCAGAACGTGCGCGGTTGCTTCCACACTGGGCCCCGGTATTAAGGTCAACACCGCAAAATACCTTTAATATCACAAAATCAAAGAGCGTTCCTCTCGGAGCGCTCTTTTTTATACCGCAGGAGTATAATATGAATTCATACAAGACTTTTTTGAAGGATTTTGCAACTGATTCCTTTATCGAGAAAAAATCCGAATTCATTTCTTACGCCAAAAGAATATACGATGAAGACGAGGCGAAGGCGTTTATCGCGGAAATACGGAAAAAGCACTCCGACGCTTCGCACAACTGCTACGCCTACATATTGAAGGATTCGGGAATTGCGCGTTTTTCCGACGACGGAGAGCCGGGCGGAACCGCGGACATGCCGATTCTCGAGGTATTGAAGCGCGAAGGTCTTTCGGGGGTATGCGTTGTCGTAACGCGGTACTTCGGAGGGATACTTCTCGGCGCCGGCGGGCTTGTGAGAGCGTATGCGAAGGGCGCAAAGCTTGGAGTTGACGCCGCCGGAGTTGTCGAATTTGTGCCGCCTTATATCGATGCACAGACGGGAAATCTGATCATATCCGTGTGCAGACTGCTCCCCGACAAACAGAATGTCCTCTCCCTTGATGTTCAGCTCCAGGGCATACAGAACATGATGAATGAACTGACGCTGAACGGAAAA
>JAGADB010000077.1 GCA_017613815.1 Clostridia bacterium
GGTTCGGTATGCGACGTTGCAGAGGAAGTTATAGATTATCTCACTTCCAAGGGCGAAAAAGTCGGACTTATCAAGGTTCGCCTTTTCAGACCGTTCGTGCCTGAAAAACTCGTTGCGGTTCTTCCCAAAACAGTAAAGAAAATCGCGGTTCTCGACAGAACGAAAGAGCCCGGCTCTCTCGGCGAACCGCTTTACCTCGACGTCGTAACGGCTTTGAACGTTGAAGGCGTAACGGGCGTAAAGACCGTCGGCGGACGCTACGGACTCGGCTCAAAGGACACGACTCCCGCGTCGATTTTCGCGGTATTTGAAAATCTTTGCGCAGACGAGCCCAAAAACGGCTTTACAATCGGCATAAACGATGACGTAACGCATCATTCGCTCGAAGAAAAGGCGTCTCCCGACACCGTTCCCGCGGGAACCATCAGCTGTAAGTTCTGGGGACTCGGCGGCGACGGCACGGTAGGTGCAAACAAGAACTCCATTAAGATAATCGGCGACCATACCGATAAATTCATCCAGGCATACTTCCAGTATGACTCCAAAAAGACCGGCGGCGTTACGATTTCCCACTTAAGATTCGGCGACAAGCCCATAAAATCGTCGTATTATATCACAAAAGCGGATTTCGTGGCATGTCATAACCCGTCTTATATCTTAAAGGACTATAAGATAGTAAACGACGTAAAACCGGGCGGAAAGTTCCTGCTCAACTGCCAGTGGACGCCCGAAGAGGTTGAAAAACACCTTCCCGCAAGAGTAAAGAAGTATATTGCCGAAAACAATATCGAATTCTACACCGTAAACGCGATAGACAAGGCGCGCGAAATCGGAATGGGCAAGAGAACCAACACGATACTTCAGTCGGCATTCTTCGCACTCGCAAATATCATGCCTATTTCCGAAGCGGTAGAATATATGAAGTATATGGCAAAGAAGTCGTATCTTAAGAAGGGCGAAGCCGTAGTTGAAATGAACTACAAGGCAATCGACGCCGGCGTAGAAGCGCTCGTAAAGATAGACGTTCCCGCTTCGTGGGCAAATCTCGAAGTCAAGGAAGAGAAGAAGGAAGTCGAAGGCAAGCGCCCGGAACTCGTAAAATTCGTAAAAGAAGTCGTGCTTCCCGTTGCGGCAATGCAGGGCGACTCGCTTCCGGTATCCGCGTTTGAGGATATGGCTGACGGCTCGTTCCCGCAGGGCGCCGCGGCATACGAAAAGAGAGGCGTTGCGGTTGACGTTCCCGAGTGGAACGCGGAAAACTGCATCCAGTGCAACCAGTGCGCATACGTCTGCCCGCACGCGACGATAAGACCGTTCGCGATGAGCGCGGAAGAAGCGGCAAAAGCGCCGGAAGCAACGAAATTCGCACCCAAGATGATAGGCAAGGGCTGCGAAGAATATAAATTCACGATGGCAATCTCTCCGCTCGACTGTATGGGCTGCGGCGTATGCGTAGGCGTATGCCCGACGAAACCCGAAAAGAGAGCGCTGACGATGGTTCCTCAGGAATCCCAGAGCGAACAGCAGAAGGTGTTCGACTATGCCGTTGCAAACGTTTCGAAGAAGGAAACGCCGTTTGCGCCGACTTCCGTAAAGGGAAGCCAGTTCAACCAGCCGCTGCTTGAATTCTCCGGCTCGTGCGCAGGCTGCGCCGAAACCTCTTACGCAAGACTCATCACTCAGCTCTTCGGCGAGAGAATGTATATATCCAACGCAACGGGCTGCTCGTCAATCTGGGGCGGCTCGGCACCCTCCACGCCTTATACCGTTAACCGTGAAAGCGGCAAGGGTCCGGCTTGGGCAAACTCGCTGTTTGAAGATAACGCTGAGCACGGACTCGGCATCTACCTCGGCCAGAAGACGATAAGAGAAAAACTCATCGGCTACGTAAAAGAACTCGGCGAAAAGGTAGAAGACGCGGAAAAGAAAGCGGTAATCGACGAATACCTCGCAACCGTCGACGACGGCGCAAAGAACGGCGAAGCAACCGATAAACTCGTTGCAATGCTCGAAAAGTGCGGCTGTGAAGACGGAAAGAAGATACTTGCCGAGAAAGAATACCTCAGCAAGAAGTCGGTATGGATATTCGGCGGCGACGGCTGGGCATACGATATCGGCTTCGGCGGCCTCGACCACGTAATAGCGTCGGGCGAAGACGTAAATATTATGGTATTTGATACGGAAGTATATTCCAATACCGGCGGACAGGCATCCAAAGCGTCGAATATCGGACAGGTCGCACAGTTTGCGGCGGCAGGTAAGTCGATAGGCAAGAAGAACCTCGCCGAAATCGCAATGTCCTACGGCTACGTTTACGTGGCGCAGATAGCGATGGGCGCGGATATGAACCAGACGATAAAGGCGCTCTGCGAAGCCGAAGCATACCACGGACCTTCGATAGTAATCGGATACGCACCCTGCGAAATGCACGGCGTAAAGGGCGGCATGACCAACTGCCAGAGCGAAATGAAGAGAGCCGTTGAGGCGGGCTATTGGCAGACGTTCAGATATAATCCCGCACTCAAGGCGGAAGGCAAGAATCCGCTCACTGTTGACTCCAAGGAGCCCACGGCTGACTATATCGAATTCATCACGAGCGAAACGCGTTACAGCAGACTTGCTCAGCAGTTCCCCGAAAGAGCGAAAGAGCTGTTTGCAAAAGCGGACGCCGCTGCTAAGGCAAAATACGAAAGACTCATTAAACTCAGCAATCTTTATAACTGATAAAGAAAAAACGGAATACGGAAATTTTTCCGTATTCCGTTTTGCTCAAAAAGGAGAAAATTATGCAAAAGGCAAAATGGAGCCGCGTTGCGTATATGCCCGGTACGGGGCTTTATAACGAAAGAGAGCGCGTAACGGGAAACGACGAGCATATTGCGCTTTCAAGAAGAGCCGCAAGCGAGGGCATGGTGCTCTTGAAGAACGAGGAAAACTTCCTGCCCCTTAAAAAAGGCGCGAAAATCGCACTTTTCGGCAAGGCGCAGGCCGACTATGTCAAAGGCGGCGGCGGAAGCGGAGATACCGTTTGCGCATACGTAAGGTCGCTTGCTTCGGGACTTGAAATCAAGGAACAAGAGGGTAAAGTCGAACTTTTCAAACCGCTTTCCGACTATTACTGCGGATACGTGAAAAAAGAATATGAAAAAGGCATCGCTCCCGGCTTTGTAAAGGAGCCGGAACTGCCCGAAAACCTGCTCGCCGAAGCTCAAAAGTTCTGCGACACCGCGGTAATTACAATCTGTCGCTTTTCGGGCGAGGAAAAGGACCGCACGGGAAAGCCTTTCGACGGCGATTTCTATTTAAGTAAAGAGGAAACCGCGATGGCGGAAGAGGTAAAAAAGAACTTTGAAAACGTCGTAGTCGTTCTCAACGTCGGAGGAATAGTCGACACGCTGTGGTTCAAGGACGAAAAGAGCGTAAAATCAGCGCTTCTTGCATGGCAGGGCGGCATGGAAGGCGGTCTTGCCGTATCCGATATACTCGTCGGCGACATATGCCCCTCCGGAAGACTTGCCGACACCTTTGCCGTAAATTTCGACGCCTATCCCAGCTCGGAAAACTTCTTTGAGTCGGACGACTACGTCGAATATACCGAGGATATATACGTCGGATACAGATATTTCGAGACGGTGCCGGGACAAAAGGAAAAAACGGCGTATCCGTTCGGCTACGGACTTTCATATACCGAATTCTGCACCGAAAACGCAAAATTTTACGAAACCGACGGAAAAATCGTGCTTTCCTGCGATATAAGGAATATAGGAAAGATAGCAGGTAAACAGGTCCTGCAGGTCTATTGCTCCGCGCCGCAGGGAAAACTCGGAAAACCCTCGTCGGTGCTCGTCGGCTTTTGCAAAACGAATATAATTGAACCCGGAAAGAGCGAAAAAGTAAAGATAGAAATCGACCCCTATTACTTCTCGTCATACGACGATACCGGAAAGGTAAAGAAGTCGGCATACGTTCTCGAAAAGGGAGAATATACCGTTTACGCAGGCTTTGACGTAAGGGACGTAAGGGAAAAATACGTTTTTGAATTAACGGAAGACAAAATTTTATCCGAACTATCGGAAAAATGCGCGCCGCACGCGCTTCATAAGAGAATGCTATCAAGCGGAAGCTATGAACCCGTAAAAGCGGACGAAATATATGTTCACCCCGCTTTCGACGAGAGCGTAATTCCGCTCGAATACGGAAACCCCGAGGAGTCGTCTAAATGGTATATGCCGTGGAGAGCGTGGGGCGACGGCGGACACCCGACTCTGCTTCGCGTTTACGAGGGCAAAATAACACTCGACGAGTTTGTGTCGGCGCTCGACGACGAGCAGAAGATACACCTTCTTTGCGGACAGCCCAACAGAGGCATAGGAATTACCTTCGGAATAGGAAACCTTGCACTTTTCGGAGTGCCGAACATAATGACCGCCGACGGACCCGCGGGACTGCGCGTAATGCCCGACTGCGGCATACATACGACGGCGTTCCCCTGCGCAACGCTTATGGCTTGCACCTGGAACACCGAACTTGCAAAAGAAACAGCGTCCGCGGGCGCGGACGAGGTGCTTGAAAACGGCGTAGGTATGTGGCTTACGCCCGCGATAAATATCCACCGCACGCCGCTTTGCGGCAGAAACTTCGAATACTTTTCGGAGGACCCGTTCCTTGCGGGCAAAATGGCGTCCGCCGTCGTTTCGGGCATACAGTATAACGGCGTCGCCTGCTCCCTCAAACACTTTGCCTGCAACAATAAGGAGACCAACCGAAAGGACTCCGACTCGATTTTAAGCGAGAGGGCGCTCAGGGAAATATATTTAAAAGCGTTTGAAATATGCGTAAAGGAAGCGCACCCCAAAACCGTTATGAGCTCGTATAATATGATAAACGGACAAAGGGCGAGCACAAATAGAGAGCTTCTCACCGATATACTGAGAGGCGAGTGGGGCTTCGAGGGGCTCGTAACGTCGGATTGGTGGACTCACGCGGCCCAGTGGGAGGAAATCAACGCCGGAAACGACTTAAAAATGGCAAACGGCTCACCGGAAATGACCTTTGACGCGCTCAGAGAGGGAAAACTCCAAAGGGAAGCGCTGGAAAATTCGGTAAGGCGCGTGCTGAAACTCATTCTGAGCATAAATTAATTAAATAAAAATGAAAAATATGCGGAGAAATCCGCATATTTTTTTGTTTTTCGGAAAAACTATCAAAAAAACACAAAAAGCGGTGAAAAGATGATAGCAAACGCAAACGCCGAAGAACTGAAAAGGGAAACGGAGGAGATTTTCAGGGACTGCGGCGACCTCAATTACAGGACGGTTTTTTCGGGAAATAAAAAGATTTACGCCTTTAATTTCGGCAACTTTTCCGGCAGGGACTATATTTCGGAAAATATAATAAAACCGCTCACAATGTATGACGGAAAACTCGAAAAGGACGAGGATTTTTTGAGGTGCGTGAGCGCCTCCGAGGCAAAGGAAGCGTCGGGAGTTTCCGACATAAAAAAATATCTGCTTTCGGGCTTCTGCGTAATCTTTGCACAAAGCGGAAAAGACGTGATTTCGCTTGCGTTTTCCGCAAGAAATGAAGCGACGAGAGCGCCCGAAGAACCCGATAACGAAATCGTCGTGCGCGGCCCGCGCGAGGGCTTTTCCGAAAAGGCGGAGGATAACGCCGCACTCATACGAAAGCGCATAAAAAGCGAAAAATTAAAGGTTTTGACCGTAAACGCCGGAAAATATACCGATACCGGTATAAAAATTCTTTACCTCAAAGGCGTCGCGGACGAAAAACTCGTAAACGATATAAAAAACAGAATAGAAAATATGAATATCCCGTCGGTCATGGATTCGGGATATATAGAACAGTACCTTACGGGCGGAAAAAGCAAGCTTTTTACCGAGATAGGCAACAGCGAAAAGCCCGATAAGGTCGCCGCCAAAATCACCGAGGGAAGAGTGGCTGTTATTGTGGATTCAAGCCCCGTCGTGCTTACCGTGCCGTACCTTTTCGCCGAGAGCTTACAGTCGGCGGAGGACTACCTCAAAACTCCGTACTACGCGACTTTTATAAGGATAATAAGATTTGTAAGCCTGCTTATTGCTCTCTACTTACCCGCTTTTTACGTCGCGGTCATGGAGCACCATAAAAACGCCGTGCCCGCAAAACTTTATATGAAAATGACCGAGTCGAGAGCCGACGTGCCTTTCGGAATATTCGGGGAAATGGTGGTAATCCTCCTCATATTCGAACTCATACGCGAGGTCGGAATAAGAATGCCGGGAGCCGTCGGAAGCGCCGTCAGCATAGTCGGAGGACTCATACTCGGAGACGCCGCGATATCGGCGGGCATTTCAAGCCCGCCAATAATCATGGTCGCCTCCTTAACCGCAATATGCACGTTTATACTGCCTACGTATATGAACAGCACGCTTCTTGTCCGCCTTGTAAACCTTGCGGCGGCCATGGCGTTCGGCATGCTCGGGATCGCGGCGTCTCTTGCAATAACGCTTGCGGTGCTGTCGTGCAAAACCTCCTTCGGAGTGCCGTATATGCTGCCGTTTGCGCCGTTTGATAAAGAGGGAATGAACGACTTTCTTTTCGTTTTGCCCAAAAAGGCGATAAAACACTCCGAAAGGGAATTGAAATATTGAAAAAAATAATCGTTTCGGCTTTGTTTCTCTTTTTTGCACCCCTTTTTCTCGCTTCCTGCTCGTATTACGGCGAAAAAAGGGACGTTTGTTTCGTCTACGCGATAGGAGCGGGGGAAAATGACGGGCAATTTGAAGCGTATTTTCTCAAATCCGTAAACGAAAATAAAGAAAATGCGCAAAATAGCGGAGAAAACGAAAAAGAGAGCGTGAAGGATACCGAAACCGTGTATCTCGAATGCGAAAAAACGTCGGGAAAAAACGCGGACGAGGCCTTTCGGAAGTTTTACGAAAAATACAGCGACGTCTATATAAATTCCGCAAATATATACGTCTTTTCAAAGAATTTGGGGAAAGAAACGCTTTCCGACTTCGGAAAATATCTCGTCAACTCCAATAAACTGCCGCTCAAAAGGGACGTTTTTTTGTGCGAAGACGTAATGGGGCTTTTTTCGCTTGACGCGGAAAAATACGACGCAAAGGGCTTCGAAAAGGCGTGTGCCGAACTCGGCGAAAGCGAAAATATCGTGTATTTTCTGGCGGCGGAGACGCAAAATAAGGGAAGTTTTCCGAAAGAAGCGTGTTTTTCCGACGGAAAGATGAAAATAAAGGGAAAAGAAACGTAAAACAATGATAAAAAGCGTAAAAAACAAAAATCTTTTTTTGTCGTATGCCGCGCTTGCGTTTGTATATACCTACGCGGGAATTGCCGAAAAGTACCCCGACTATAACGGAAACGCGCTGCTCACCTGGTTTTTCACGGCGGCGTGCGCTTTGGTTTACTCGTTTGCCGTTTCAAAATTCTTTTCGACGGATTTTGTAAAAAAAGACGGCGGAAAAGCGCCCCTTGTACTGCTTTTGACCTTTTGTATTTTGTACGCCTCGTCGAACGTCTCTTTTTTCGCGTCGTCTCTCGGTTTGTTCGACGACTTCTACTCGTCGGAAACGTGCGTTTTTTTCGCCGCGTTTTTTTCACTTTTTTGCGCGTTTTTTATCGGAAAACGGGGTAAAAACGGTATAATTTTCTTCGGACTTTTGTCGTCGGTTTTCTTTTTCGCATGGACTTTTTTCGGATTTTTCGCGTTTTTTACCGCAAAACACGCGGTATTAATCTCGTCTCCGCTCAAATTGCTTGAAAAAACGGATTTTTTCGGAATAATCAAGGATATTCTGTATATTAACGCCGATCTTGCGGTCTTTGCATACGTTTTAAGCAAAAACGAAAGCACCCCGGAAAAGCAAATCCTGAAAGCCGCAATCCCCGCAGGGAGTGCCTTTTTCGCCGCCGTAAGCGGCGCAAACGTGCTTAAAAACGCGCTTTTGCTGGGGGACAGACTGCTGTACGAGGCGGAAAACCCCAATTTTACGGCAATCCGCATGATTCCGCTCTTCGAACTGCCCGAAATCTGCGTTGCCGTAAACGCCTTCGCCTGCATAATCAAGGCGTCCGTGTCCGTTTGCTGCGCATTTTTCGCATTGAAAGATATATATGGGGAAAAATACAACGGCAAAATAGCGCCGTTTTTGCTTTTCGGCGCGGCTTTTGCGTCAGCTTTGCTTATTTGCGGGAGAGATGGCGTTACTGAATTTTTATCGGTAACAAGCGCCGTAGCGTGCGCCGCGCTCTGCTTTTTCGTAAGATACAAAAACGTTTGAGCGCCGTATTGCGACAAATTTTGCGTTCGGGCGGTACTATAATAAAAAAGGAAAGGATATGATGAAATGAAAATGAAGACCTATTTTTCCCGCGGAAACCTCGTCGTGAAGCTCGACGGCGAAATCGACCACCATTCCATAAAGGAATTCCGCGACGAGCTCGACAAAATGATAGGCGAATCCCGCCCCAAAACCATGATTTTAGAGCTTTCCAGCATAGATTTTATGGACTCCTCGGGCTTGGGACTCGTTCTCGGAAGATATAAGAAGCTTTCCGAAGCCGGCTCGAAAATGCTGATAAAAAATCCCACTCCCGAAGCCGAAAGAATACTTAAAATGGCGGGCGTGGACAAGCTTGTCAGAATAATAAAGCAAAAAGACGCGTAAAATTAAGAAAAAAGGTGAGATTATGAAGAAAAAAGAAAGCAAAAAGACCAATTATTTTTCCTGCACGTTTCCCGCAAAATCGGTAAACGAGGGCTTTGCGAGGGGTATCGCTTCGGCGTTCTGCTCACAGCTCGACCCGACGCTGGAGGAGCTTTGCGACGTGAAAACCGCGATTTCCGAGGCGGTTACCAACTGCATCGTGCACGCCTACAAAGACGAAGACGACTTAAAAAAGAAAAAAATCACGCTGAAAGGGGAATACGGCGGCAGCTGCTTAAAAATCACAGTAAAGGACTGCGGCTGCGGCATTGAGGATATTGAAAAGGCGATGCAGCCGATGTATTCCGGCGGCGGCGAAGAGAGAAGCGGCATGGGCTTTTCGATAATGGAATGCTTTACCGACAAGCTCGCCGTAAAGTCGAAAAAAGGCGTGGGAACCACCGTTATCCTCAAAAAATACATAGGAAAAGTAAGCGAAGAATGACGAAGGGCGACGAAAACTCAAAACTGCTCGAAAGATACGCGCAGGGCGACAAAAAGGCGGAAGAGGAGCTTATAAAACTCAACGCTCCGCTCGTTTACAGCATAGCGCAGAGGTTTGCACACCGCGGGCAGGATATCGACGACCTCGTGCAGATAGGAACGCTCGGCATCTTAAAAGCGGTACGGGGTTATAAAAAAGAATACGGAACGGTCTTCTCCACTTACGCTTTTCCTCTGATAACAGGCGAAATAAAGCGTTTTCTGCGCGACGACGGGCTCATAAAAGTCAGCAGGGAAGCCAAAAGGAACAACGGGATTTTAATGAGGGCAAAAGAGAAATTTTTTTCCGAGCACGGACGCGAGCCGCGCATATCGGAGCTCTGCGAAATCTGCGGAATAAGCGTTTCCGACGCGGTTTACGCCGTAAACGCCTGCATACCATCGGTGTCGCTGCAGGAAAAGACGGGCAACGGCGACGGATTGTCTTACGAGGAAACCTGCGCCGACGGAAATATTTCCGATATAACCGAAAAAATCGCCTTAAAGGAGGCGCTCGAAAAACTCGACGAAAAAGAAAAGAAAATCGTTTTTTTGAGATACTACAGGGGGCTTACTCAGGCAAATACCGCCGAAATTCTCGGCGTAAACCAGGTAAAAATATCGAGAAGCGAGAAAAAAATCGTCGAAAAACTCAAAAAAATGCTCGATAACAGCGCATAAAATAAAATCAATAAAAAAATATGGAAAAAATATCAAAAAAACCCAAAAAAGTACTTGACAATGGAGATAAGATGTGATAATATAGAAGGGCTCCGCGAGAGAGAGGAGTAAGCGCAAGCGCGCCGAAAAAAAGCGGTCAGGGAAAGAAGAAAAAAAGATAAAAAAAAGATAAAAAAGTACTTGACA
>JAGADB010000078.1 GCA_017613815.1 Clostridia bacterium
AGGCTCTGCCTCTGCAAACTGTACTCCGTATATAATCCAGTCGCCCTGTTCTTCCCACGCGTCGATTCTGAAGCCGCCTATCGTTCCTGCCCAGCTTGAGCTTGAATAAAGGGGACATTCAACGACTGCGATTTTTCTGCCCTGGTTTTCAATTATTCCTATAACAGTACCTGTTACCGCTCTGGAATAGTTGGTGTCGGGCGAGAAGAAGAAGTACTGGAGTGAATTTCCTACTTTTGAGAAGTTAAGCGTGTCGCTGCCGTATTCAGCGTCAACGTAAACGTACGCCCTTGCATATTTTGCGGCGGGAATGCTGTAGGGCTTGCTTGAACGGTAAACGTACGGAGCCGAGCCCGTCGCCGTAACAACAAGACCCTGCTTTTCGTCGTCGATTTCAGCCGAGCCGTTATGTACTCCCCAGCTGTTCATGCCGGTTCCTCTTGCCTGAACCGCGAAGTTTATATTAGACGATACTTCTGCATAGAGAGTAGTATTTTTCTCAACTTTAAACTTCTTAACAATGAGGTCTTCAAATTTTCCTGTTGTCGACCAACCGTTGAAATTAAGGCCGGCTACGTTTGACGCTACGCCGTCATAATAATCGGTAATGTCGATTTCCGTTCCCGGCGTAACCTTTAAAACTGCGGGAAGTCCCGTTACGTCGCCTACGAAGGTAACCGACACGGTTGATTCTTCAAACAATTCCGCCGTTTCCTGCGCATATGCCGTAAGTCCCGTCGAGAACGCCGAAACGAGCATTAATACGCAAAGAATTAAGCTTATCGTTTTTTTCATTGGGTTGCACTCCTTTTTCGTATACTTTGACATCCTAATGACATCTGTATAAAATTACAAAATAATTATACAATATTTAATTTTCGTTGTCAATACTTACAAACAAAATAAAAATGCAAAAAAAAGAATTGTTACAATTTGAAAAGGGTTTCTATATAATGTGGTATTATGTCGAAAAACCACTATATATAGTGTTTGCTTTTTCCAAAAATTCCCCGTTTTTATGCATTTTCCACAAAAAAGCGCCTCAAATTTTCTCAAAAAGCGCCGCCGTGCCGTCTATGAGCTCCTCGAGTTCGTCGGGTTCAAGCGGTCTTAACGCGACGAGCGCGTGCATATAAATCTGTTTTGCGACCTGCTTTGACGTGTCGTCGGTTTTGCCCTCCTTCACCGCCGAAAGAAGTTTCTTCATAAGACTGTTCGACGTGTTAAGCACGAGAGTCGTCTCAACCGGGAATGTTCCCGCGTCAAAGCTTCCGCCGTACATCCTCATCATATCGGAAATGCGCCTCGACTCCTCCGAAACGTTGAGAAGCGCGGGATTTTTGCCGTCTTTGAGCGCCTGCGCCTTGATTTTGAGGCCTTCTCCCTTTGCAAGAGTTTCCTCAAAGAACTTTTCGAGGTCCTTGTATTCGTCTCCGTCCTCGCTTTTTTCTTCCTTTATTATATTACCGAGCGTACTGTCGACTCTCACGAATTTTACGTCCTTCAGCTCCTCGCCGTAATCCGCCCTCTCGACCGCCGACGCAAACTGAACGTCTATAAGCTTGTCGAACTCGACGACGGGGATGTTCTGACTTGTAAACATCGAAATATACGCCGACTGCTGCTTTTTGTCGTCGGTATAGTAGATTTTCTTGTCAAAATTCTCGGTTTTCGCGTATTCCGCGGCGGTAAGGAATTTGTTTTCGGTGGTCTTGTAAATTATCGAGTCCTTTACCTTGGAAAAGAACTTTTCGTCCTTTAAGCAGCCGTATTCCACGAAAAGACGCAGGTCTTCCCATATTTTTTCGTAGTTTTCGCGGTCGTTTGCAAACATCGAGTTGATTTTGTCGCTTACCTTTTTAACTATATGCGCGGAAATCTTGTTTACGTAGCCGTTCGTCTGCAGATAGCTTCTCGAAACGTTGAGCGGAAGCTCGGGGCAGTCGATAACGCCTTTTAAAAGCAAGAGATATTCGGGAATGACCTCTTTTATGTTGTCGGCGACGAAAACCTGGTTGTAATAGAGTTTAACCTGTCCCTCGTAGTTGGCAAACTCGCTCTCAAACCTCGGAAAATACAGTATTCCCTTGAAATTGAGCGGATAATCGGCGTTAATATGAATGTAGAACAGCGGCTCGCGGTAGTCCTTGAACACTTTTTTGTAAAATTCGGAGTATTCTTCCTTGGTGCACTCGGACGGGCGCTTGGTCCACAGAGGATTCGTGTCGTTTATCGGCTTTTTCTCGTCTTTTCCGTCTTTTTCGTCCGATTTTTCGCTTCCGTCTTCAAAATAAATCTCATACGGCATAAAGGCGCAGAACTTTTCGAGAATTTCCCTTATTTTCGCGCCCGACGCGTATTCCTTTTCGTCGGAATTTATGTGGAGAATTACGTCGGTGCCGCGCTCGTTTCTCTCGCCCTCTCTCATCTCGTATTCACCCTCGTCGTTTCCGGTCCAGTGAACCGCCTTTTCGTCTTTCCACGATTTCGAGATGATTTCGACCTTGTCGGCTATCATGAACGCCGAATAAAATCCGAGGCCGAAATGTCCTATGATTCCGTCGCCCGTGCTGTCCGATGCGCTCTCGTACTTTTCGATAAAGTCGAGCGCGCCCGAAAGCGCTATCTGATTTATATATCTGTCGACTTCCCCTTCGTCCATGCCTATTCCGTTGTCGGAAAAGGTGAGCGTTTCAAGTTCTTTATCCAAAGTTACGGTTATTTTGTACGGATTTCCGTCGTCTTTCGCTTCGGACAGCGACACAAGGCGCCTGTGCTTCGTTATCGCGTCGCAGCAGTTTGACGTAAGCTCGCGCACGAATATGTCCTTGTCGGAATACAGCCACTTTTTGATTACCGGGAAAATGTTCTGTGTTTCAACCGATATTCCGCCCTTTTTTACGGTTTCACTCATTTTTATACTTCCTTTCGGTGCGTTTTATGTAATAATTTCCGCTTAATTTGCAGGATAAAAAATCACGGCTTCGCCGCCGCCTTCGGCAGTTTTGAGTTCCGCTCACGCGGAACGTTTAAAGCCCTGCGGGCGTTATGGTTGCTTCGCAAGTTATGAGTGCCTTCGGCACGTTTAAAGGAACTCAAATCATAACTGCGGGCGACTCCCGCATCATAACTTGTGCGCTTTGCGCACAATCATAACTCCAAACTCTTTTTTCAGGATAAAAAATCACGGCTTCGCCGCGATTTTTTATTTATTCAGACTTAATCAGTCGAATTTTGTATATCCGCCCTTTGCGCAAAGCTCCGCTATCGCGCTGACAACCGACGGTTTATCCTCTCTGTAGGTTACGCCGTACCACTTGTC
Source organism: Clostridia bacterium (assembly GCA_017613815.1). Classification (GTDB taxonomy): domain Bacteria; phylum Bacillota; class Clostridia; order Oscillospirales; family CAG-382; genus UMGS882. The sequence goes on from JAGADB010000078.1 coordinate 3,323, forward strand.
GTCGGTGTAAAGCACCTTTACCTTTTCGCCGTCGACCTTTATCATCTTGTCGACTATTCTCGGAAGCAGGTACTCGCTCTTGAGCTCGGTTCCCTGCTCGGACAGGAATTTTACAAAGCCCGATTCAAGCTCGTCGATAAGCTTCGGCATAAATCCGAACATGTTCATCGAAACGACGGTGTCTTCCGGGAAATCGTTGTCCTTCGGAATTGCGAGGTGCTCGGTAACGCTTGTGAGATAGCCGTCTTTTATCTCGCACACGCCTCTTGCAACCGTTCCGTTTTCCGAAACGGTGTTCTGAAGCTTGTAGCCGACCATGCACATTTCCTTTGACTCTTCAAAGTGTTCTTTTATCTTTTTGTAGCCGCCTTTTCCGTAAAAGTCGTCGGCGTTTATTACCGCAAACGGAGAATCAATGAACTTCTTGGCAGAAAGCACCGCGTGTCCCGTGCCCCACGGCTTTACTCTGCCTTCGGGAACGGTAAACGGAGCGGGGAGTGCGTCCAAAGACTGGAACGCGTACTCTACGTCGGTCATTTTTTCAATTCTTTTGCCGATAATTTCGCGGAAATCTTTTTCTATTTCCTTTTTTATAACGAAAATTACCTTGTCAAATCCCGCTTCCACCGCGTCGTAAACCGAATATTCAAGTATTACTTCTCCGTGCGG
>JAGADB010000079.1 GCA_017613815.1 Clostridia bacterium
AAACGGGTTTTCCGTTTCAGCCGTTTTGTTTAATATGGTGAAATATAGCTGCCGAGTGTCCAAAGGACACTCGGCACTGTTACGCAGTGGAAAGGAAGAGGAAGGGAAGGGGGATAAATTCAGCTGAATATGCTTTCGCTTTCTTTTGAGATTTTCCAGCTTTTGCTCTCTTCGTCGTATTCAATCATAATTTCAATTTTGCTGCTTTCAATTTTGAAAACCAACAAGGCCGTGTCAGGGCTTATCTTATCTGCTTCTATAAGCAACGCATCCTTGCCCATTGCGTTGAATTTTGCAATTATCGTATTTGCAACGTCGTCGTAATAGTGCATGCTTACGGGCTTAGACTGCATGCCTGAATCGTCGTTTTTCGCCGTGTTTTCCGCGTCGTCTCTCTTTACTCCGTAGAGCGTTTGTCCATCGTCGTTTTCGCCCTCGCTTCTGACGTACAGACCGACGCCGTCGCTTGCGGCTTCGTAAAGCTCGGGAGTGTGTTTGCTTACGTCCGCGCCTGCGTCGGGAGACCCTTCACCGTCGGATTCGTCAGATTCCGAACCGACGATTACTAAGCCGTTTGCGCCGCCTTTGCCGTAAACTGCGTTGCTTGCGGAATCTTTAAAGGTATCCGGATTTATACCGCTGTTTACCGCGCTTTCTTCGGGACAGCTTTCCTCAACACCGGCGGTTCCCGCGCTTCTTACCGACGCGCCCGGAGCCGCTCCGAGCGAAATGCCGCCCGGCGCGGATTTGACCGCTCCTCTTTCCGTTTGCTTTTCGCTCTTTTCGCCTTCGTCGAACCCGGTTTCGCCCTCTTCGGCCGAAATATTATTGTTTTTTACGGTTTTTGTAATATATTCCGCCGTGTTTTTTAATTCCGACGGAACGGAAATCAAATCTTCCTCTGTGCTGTCGGAGGAAACGACCGCGTCGTTATTTGCGAATTTTCCGTAGTTGCGTATGAGCGGAAACGCCATAATGAGAAGCACTACGCACGCCGCGGCGAGTCCGAAATGTTTTGTAAGCGGTGAAAATCCGCCTTTTTTTTCGGTGTTTCCGAAAAATTTACGGGCGTTTATCTCGTTCATAACCGAAGAAACGAGCGTTTTGCCGTCTTTTTCAAGGTTTTCCGACTCTTTTCCGATGCTTTCGAGGTCGGAAAGCATTGTCTTTATTTCGTCGGCATACGTGCGGCAATCGCCGCAGGATAAAATATGCGCTTTTTCGGCGTCGGAAAGCTCTTTTTCGCAAAGTATCTTTTCTCTTATTTCTTCGCAGACGGTTTTTCCGCCCTCGTTATCAAAGCCCATCGCCGCACACCTCCTTTTTTAGTTTCCGCTTTTTTGACGGAAAAAATTATAAAAAGTTCCTTAAAAATATTTTTTTGCAAAAAGTTTTTCGCGTAAAGCCGCTCTCGCCCTGAAAAGACGCGATTTTACCGTGCCCTCCTCAATCGAGAGCATGTCGGAAATCTCGGAGTACGAGTATCCGTTTATGTCGCGGAGCACGATTATTTCGCGGTGCTCGTCGGAAAGCTCCGAAATCGCTTCGTAAAGAAGTTCTTTTCGCTCCTTGCTCACGAGCGCCTTTTCGGGACTGTTCTTTTCGCTCTCGTCGGATACGTCGAGCACCTTTGAACCTTCGTCGTTTTCGTCGCTTACCGTAAGGCTCAAAGGCCGTTCTTTGCGCTTCCGTAAAAAGTCGAGCGCGCAGTTTTTGGTAATTCTGTAAAGCCAGCTCGAAAAACTGCTCTCGCCCTTGAAAGAACCTATGCTGTGGTATAATTTAAGGAATACCTCCTGCGACGCGTCGAAGGTCTCCTCTCTGTCGCGAAGTACCGAATAGGCGACGGCGCAGACGTATTTTTCGTATTTTCTGACTATTTTTTCAAAAGAGTTCACGTCGCCGTCCGACGCTTTTTTTGCAAGCAAAAAGTCTTCCGACTGCGTTTCGTCCGCTCTTTTTTTCTCTTTTTCCTCATCCGCATGCAGAGAGAAAAGAAACATATCCGCGCCTCCTTTCCGGTAAAATTGTTTTTCCGTAAATATTATACCATACCTTGACGGATAATTCAAGAAAATCCTTTTCCTTGACAATTTGAAATATAGAAATTATAATAATTACATCAAAAAAGGAAAAAAATATGGAAAACGGAAAAATAAAGATACTGAAAACCGAAAAAAATTACATATCGGTCATCAAAAAAGCGGGAATGATCTGCGAGAGGTCGGACGGAAACATCAAAGCCGAAAGTATGGTAAACGAGCTTGAAAAAGAGCTCGGAACCGAGGTTTTCCCGATTCATAGGCTCGATAAGGAGACGTCGGGAGTTATGATTTTCGCGCTGACAAGGGAAGGCGCCGCGGCGCTCGGTAAAACCGTCTCCGACGGGGAATTTCATAAGACCTATCTTGCCGTATCCGAAGGAATTTTCGACGAAAAAAGCGGGGAAATGGAAGATTTTCTTTACAGAGACGCGAAAAAGAATAAAAGCTACGCCGTGAAAACCGAGAGAAAGGGCGTAAAAAAGGCAAAACTCGAATACGAGGTGCTTGACGAAAAGGAAATTTACGGAAAAGACTTTTCGCTTGTCAGAATAAAACTTTTCACGGGCAGAACGCACCAGATACGCGTTCAGTTTTCTCACCGCGGACACCCGGTCGCGGGGGACAGAAAGTACGGAAGCAGGACGGATTTGAAGGAAAAAATCGCGCTGTTTTCCGAAAAAATCGAGTTTTCCGACCCCTTTTCGCACAAAACCGTTTCTTTTGAGGCAAAGCCCGACGAAGAACCGTTCTCATATTTTGAAAAATAAAGAGTAATACTTGTATTATAAAAAAATGTGTGATAAAATATATTAAATTCACAACGAAAGGAAATAAAAATGCTGGACATCAGATTTGTCAGAGAAAATCCCGATAAGGTAAAGGAAAAGATCAAAAAGAAATTTCAGGACGAAAAGCTTCCGCTCGTCGACGAGTGTATAGAACTCGACGTAAAGGTAAGAGCCCTTAAAAGCGAGGGCGACTCGCTCCGCGCCGAAAAGAACACGACAAGCCAGGAAATAGGCGCGCTCATGAGAGAAAAAAAGGCTCAAGAAGCGGAAGAAAAGAAAAAGCGCGTAGGCGAAATCAACGACAGACTCGCCTTTATCGAAAAAGAGGAAGCCGAAATTTCCGAAGTTCTGAGACAGAAAATGATGATTATCCCGAATATCATCGACGACTCCGTTCCGATAGGAAAGGACGACACCGAAAACGTCGAAGTCGAAAGATTCGGAGAGCCTAAGGTGCCCGACTACGAAATCCCGTACCACGCGGATATATGCGAGTCCCTGTGCGGACTTGATACAGAGAGCGCCGGCAGAACGAGCGGAAACGGCTTTTATTACCTCATGGGCGACGTTGCAAGAATTCACTCGGCGATGATAAGCTACGCGAGAGATTTTATGATAAGTAAGGGCTTTACCTACTGCGTGCCGCCGTTTATGATAAGAAGCGACGTCGTAACGGGCGTTATGTCGTTTGCCGAAATGGACGCGATGATGTATAAAATCGAGGGCGAGGACCTCTTCCTCATAGGAACGAGCGAGCACTCCATGATAGGCAGATTCAAGGGACAGATCATAAAGGAATCGGAGCTTCCGCTCACGCTTACGTCGTATTCTCCGTGCTTCAGAAAAGAAGTCGGCTCCCATGGCATAGAGGAGAGGGGAATATATAGGGTTCACCAGTTCGAAAAGCAGGAAATGGTCGTAATCTGTAAGCCGGAGGAGGCCATGGATTGGTATAATAAG
>JAGADB010000080.1 GCA_017613815.1 Clostridia bacterium
ATTCCGATATGGCAGAGCTGAATTACATTCGGATAAAGGGCTCGGGATACCGCAGATTTTCTCACAGGGATATTTTGGGCTCGCTGATTTCCTGCGGCATAAAGAAAGAAGCTTTAGGGGAGATTACAATTTCGGACGACGGATACTGTGCATATGCCGTGCTTTTGCAGAGCGTATGCAAAAGTGTTGAAATCGAGCTTGAAAGGGTTGCGAACGATAAGGTTTCGGTAAAGGAAATCGAAAAAAAGGATTTTCCGGAGATTAAACGCGAATACGAGGATTTGTCGGTAACCGTGTCTTCCGTAAGACTTGACGGAATAATATCCGCCGCCCTCAATCTTTCCAGAGAGAAGACGAAAAAACTCGTCTCATCGGGTTTTGTTTTTCTGAATTATTCGGAATGCCTGCAGCCGGACAGGGAAATGCACGAAAACGACGTGTTCTCGGTACGCGGCTACGGAAAATATATTCTGGAAGCAAATCTCGGCAAGACGGGAAAAGGCAGAACGAGACTGATAATCAAGAAATACAAATGAATTAACCGGGAAAGCAGGTGAAAATGATTTCGCCGAAAAAGCAAATCATTTTTGAAAATGAATATACAGCAAAAAAAGGAAAAATTTGACAGCGAAAAGGTAAGTAAATAATTTTAAAGTATCGTTAGGGAAATTTTTCTCTAACGATATTTGTGTTAATAAAAATAGCAAATAAAAAGAGTTCATATAAAAAAGGAGTCAACTTAAATGGCAAAAGACTATGCAAAGACTTTGAATTTGCCCAAGACCGAGTTTTCCATGAGAGCAAATCTCCCTCAGAGAGAGCCTGCTACGGAAGAAAAATGGGAATACGAAGATATCTACGGCAAAATGCTTGAAAAAAATAACGGAAAAGAGAGCTTTGTACTTCATGACGGCCCTCCGTTCTCAAACGGAAATATCCATATGGGTACCGCGCTGAATAAGGTTCTTAAAGACTTTATCGTTAAAAGCAAATCCATGTCCGGTTATTACACGCCGTATATTCCCGGCTGGGATAACCACGGTATGCCTATTGAAAGCGCTATAATCAAGCAGAATAAGCTCGACAGAAAGAAAATGAGCATTTCCGAATTCAGAAGCGCATGCCACGAATTTGCAAATAATTTTGTCAAGATACAGATGACTTCATTTAAGAGACTCGGCGTTCTCGGAAGCTGGGACAAGCCGTACCTTACGATGAGTCCGGAATTTGAAGCCGAAGAAATCAAGGTTTTCGGCGAGATGTATAAAAAGGGCTATATCTATAAGGGCTTAAAGCCGGTATATTGGTGCCCCACGGACGAAACGGCGCTTGCCGAAGCGGAAATCGAGTATTCGCAGGATAGCTGTAAGTCCGTATACGTGAAATTCAAAGTTCACGACGACAAGGGAATGCTTGCTGACGCTTGCGACCTCGATAAGACGTATTTTATAATTTGGACGACGACAATCTGGACGCTTCCCGGCAACGTTGCGATAGCAATTCACCCGAGAGAAAAATATGTGCTCATAAAGGCGGATAACGGCGAATATTACGTTCTCGCCGAAGCGCTCTGCGAAAAGACCATGAAAATGGGTGGAGTTGAAAATTATGAGATTTTAAAGACGTTTTCGGGCGCGGAACTCGAATTTCTCACGGCATACCATCCTTTTCTTGACAGAGACAGCGTAATAGTAAACGCCGAATACGTTACCATGGAAAGCGGTACCGGATGCGTTCATACGGCTCCCGGATACGGCGCGGACGACTACGTTACGGGTATGAGATATAAGTTTGAAACGGTCGTTACCGTTGACGATAAGGGCTTCCATAACGAAAAGGCGGGCAAATACGCGGGACTCAAATACGACGCGTCAAACGACGCCATTTTCGACGATATGAAGGCGTCGGGCGCACTCTTTGCATACGAGGACATAGTTCACCAGTACCCGCACTGCTGGAGATGTAAAAATCCGATTATTTTCAGAGCAACGCCTCAGTGGTTCTGCTCTGTCGACGCGTTCAAGGACGAAGCGGTAAAGGCGAGCGACAACGTAGATTGGATACCCGAATGGGGAGCATCAAGAATGGTTTCCATGATAAAGGAAGGAGCCGACTGGTGTATTTCCCGTCAGCGCCATTGGGGACTTCCCATACCCGTGTTCTATTGCTCGGACTGCAAAAAGCCCGTCTGCACGGACGAAACAATTGAAAAAATCTCGAAAATATTCGGCGAAAAGGGCTCTAACGCCTGGTTCGATATGAGCGCGGAAGAACTCATTCCCGAAAACTTCGTGTGCCCCGAATGCGGCGGCAGACACTTCACAAAAGAAACCGATACCCTCGACGGCTGGTTCGACTCCGGTTCGTCTCACAGAGCGGTAATTAAAGATATCAAGTGGCCGTGCGACCTCTATTTAGAAGGCGCGGACCAGTACAGAGGCTGGTTCCAGTCATCGCTGCTTACGGCGGTCGGAACGACGGGAGTAAGCGCGCCCTATAAGCAGGTTCTCACTCACGGCTGGGTTGTTGACGGAGAAGGCAAGGCAATGCATAAATCTCTCGGCAACTCCGTTTATCCCGAAGACGTCGTAAAGGTTTACGGCGCAGACCTCTTGAGACTTTGGGTTGCTTCAAGCGACTATACTGTTGACGTAAGAGTATCCGACGATATTTTCAAGCAGCTCGCCGAAATTTACAGAAAAATCAGAAACACGACGAGAATACTGCTTGCAAACCTCGGAACTCCCGAGGAGGACTTCAATCCCGACACGGATATGATAGCTTTTGAAGACCTCGAAAACATAGATAAATGGATCGTTTCACGCTTTAACTCGCTTGTTGCCAGAGTTAAAAAGGCGTATAACACCTACGAATTCCATTTGATTTACCACGACGTGCATAATTTCTGCGCGATAGACCTGTCGAAACTGTATATCGATATCACGAAAGACAGAGTTTACGTCGAGAGCAAAAAATCCAAGGCGAGAAGAAGCGCGCAGACGGCTATGTACTATATACTTTCGGGCTTTACGAGACTTATAGCGCCGATACTTTCGTTTACGGCGGAAGAAATCTGGCAGTTTATGTCCCACGCAAAGAACGAAAACAAGGAAAGCGTTTTCCTTAACGATTTGCCCGAATATGACGAAAAACTCACTTTCCCCGAAGTAACCGCAAAATACGATAAACTGTTTGACATAAGAGACGACGTAATGAAGGCGCTTGAAGTAGCAAGAGCCGACAAACTGATAGGAAAATCTCTTGACGCGGAAGTGGTAATCTACGTAAAAGAGGGTTCCGACGAGCAAAAACTGTTTGAATCCTTCGGAAAAGAACTTTCCGACCTGTTTATCTGTTCCGGCGCCGTAATATCCACGGAAGCGCCGTGCGAAGACGCATTTACGGATACCATTTCGGGAATTGCCGTAAAGGTAAGACTTGCTACGGGCGAAAAGTGCGACAGATGCTGGTATATAAGAAAAGATGCAGGGGAAGACGGCGAAGGCGGACATATCTGCTCGAGATGCGCAAATATTCTCAGCGTGGATTTTCCTGAAATATAAGAGTAGTTAAAAATGATTTTAACGTTTGCAATCGCGGCCGCGGTGTTCGTGCTGGATATAATAACAAAGTACGCTGTGGCGGAAAATATCGAACTGTATAAGGCAATAGATATAATTCCGGGCGTGCTGAAGCTTACAAATATTCCGAACGACGGCATAGCGTTTGGAATGCTCGATAACGCAAGATGGCTGTTTATGCTGGTTACCGTAATATTCGTAATTGCGCTGACGGCGTTTGCGGTTTTTGCGAAGAATTATCATAAAGCAGTGTACGTCTGTGCGGGACTTATTCTCGGCGGAGGGCTCGGAAACCTTGTTGACAGGATTTTCACGCTCGGAAAATACGACCTCCCGAAAAACGTAGTCGATTTTATCGATTTCTGCGCGTTTTCGGTGTGGAAATGGTCGTTTAACGCCGCCGATGCGTCGGTCTGCATTGGAGTTGCACTGTTTATAGTATATGCCCTGTTCTTTGATAAAAAAGCCGGCCAAAAAGGATATAAAACGGTTCTGGCAGAGAAGAAAAACGACGGAAAATGAGCGAAAAGTATTTGAAAACGGATAATAACGCCGAAAAAACGGAATATTTTCCCGAAGATAATTCCGACGACCTTGCATGTACGTATAGTTTTACGTATGAAGAGCTCGATGGAATGCGGCTTGACGCGGCGGTTTCCGCATACGGCGAAATAACGCGCTCGTCGGCGGAAAACCTCATTGAAGCGGGAAACGTCTCGGTAAACGGAAGATATGACGTCAAAAAGAGCTTAAAGCTTAAAGCGGGGGATACCGTATGCGTTACCGAGCCGAAAGCGGTCGAGTGCAGCGCGATACCGCAGGACATTCCGATAGAAATTGTTTACGAAGACGACGATATCGCGGTTGTGAATAAGCCGAGAGGCATGGTGGTTCATCCCGCCCCGGGAAATCCCGACGGAACGCTCGTAAATGCCCTTATGTATAAAATGCAGGGGCGGCTTTCGACAATAAACGGCGTGATAAGACCTGGAATCGTGCACAGAATCGATAAAGATACGAGCGGTCTGCTCGTCGTTGCGAAAAATGACGAATCGCACGTCTTTCTTGCGGAAAAGATTAAAAATCACGATTTTATGCGCGTTTATAACGGCATAGTGATAGGCTCCTTCAAAGAGCCGTGCGGAATAATAGACCTCCCGATAGGCAGAAACCCCGATAACCGCAAAAAAATGGCGGTAACTTCTAAAAATTCAAAGGAAGCCGTAACGAACTATAAAACGCTTGAAACCTTCAAGGGATTTTCGCTTTGCGAATTTACTCTTGAAACGGGAAGAACGCATCAGATACGCGTTCACGCGTCATATACGGGACACCCTGTTCTCGGAGACTTACTTTATTCGCCGAATATGGGAAAAAACAAATTCGGACTTTCGGGACAGTGCCTGCATGCGAAAAAAATAGGCATAGAACACCCGAAAACGCATAAATATATGGAATTTGACAGTCCGCTGCCGGACTATTTCGAAAAAGTGCTTGACAGACTGAGAAAAGAAAATAATTGATATATACTTGAAAGGATTGGTTTTTGCATGGATAAGACTAAACTGAAAAAAGCGGCGCTTGAAATCAGAAAAGGAATCGTAACGGAAGTTTTCAGCGCAAGCTCGGGACACCCGGGCGGCTCTCTTAGTATTGCCGACTTGCTTGCGTATCTGTATTTTGAGGAAATGAACGTGAACCCCGATAATCCCGACGACCCCGACAGAGACAGATTTGTGCTCTCAAAGGGACACGCGGCTCCCGCACTGTACGCAACGCTCGCAAACAGAGGATATTTTCCGGTTGAAATGTTAAAGTCTTTCAGAAATAAAGACAGCGTTTTGCAGGGACATCCCGATATGAAGCATATACCCGGCGTCGATATGTCGTCAGGCTCGCTCGGACAGGGAATATCCGCCGCATGCGGAATGGCGCTCTCGGCAAAGATTTCCGAAAAGAAATACCGCGTATGGGCGATTTTGGGCGACGGAGAATGCGAAGAAGGACAGGTTTGGGAAGCGGCAATGTTTGCGGCTCACTACGGACTCAATAATCTCTGCGCGTTCGTCGATTTCAACGGACTTCAGATAGACGGACCGATTGCCGAGGTTATGAACCCGGCACCGATTGATGAAAAATTCAAGGCATTCGGCTGGAACGTTCTCGTAATCGACGGAAACGATTTCGACCAGATAGATATGGCGGTAAAGAACGCAAAGGCGTCAATGAAACCGACGGCTGTAATATGTAAGACGGTAAAGGGCAAGGGCGTATCTTATATGGAAAACCAGTGCGGCTGGCACGGAAAAGCGCCTAACGCCGAACAGTACGAACAGGCAATGAAAGAGCTTGAAGCAGCGGAAATCGCTGAAAAAGCAAACGTTTGAGAAGGGCGGGTGTAATAAATGTCTGAGAAAATAGCAACGAGAGAAGCTTACGGTAAAGCACTCGCGGAATTCGGTAAAGATTATGATTTTGTAGTCCTCGACGCCGACCTTGCGGAAGCGACCAAAACGGGAATTTTCAAAAAAGAGTTTCCTTCGAGATTTTTCGACTGCGGAATAGCCGAAGGCAATATGATGTCGGTTGCGGCGGGTATTGCGACGACTGGAAAGATTGTTTTTGCA
>JAGADB010000081.1 GCA_017613815.1 Clostridia bacterium
CGGCACCGTTGTTTATGAGGGCGACCTTCGGGGAGGAAATCCCCATCACCTTTTCCATAAACAGACTGCCCATTATCGCAAACATGAGAAGATTTTCGGGAGTGCAGTCGGTCTGCGCGCCCGCGTCGGCAAGCATGGTCGGCGAGCCGAGAGGGATTATCGCGCCGAGGGCGGCGCGGCGTATTCCTTTGATTCTGCGGATTTTAAGGGTTGCGCCCGTAAGCAGCGCGCCCGTGTTTCCGGCGCAGACTACGGCGTCGCCCGCACCGCTTTTGAGCAGGTCGAGAGAAACCGCCATGGATGAATTTGCCTTTTCCGGCTTCATTACGTCTCCCGGATGGTCTTCCATCGTGATATGAGGACCGCGCGCGTCGATTATTTCAAAATTTGAAATGTCAAGAGAATTCTTTTTTGCCAAAGCTTCGAGAATATCCCTTTCACCGACTAAAATGACGTCGACGCCGTGTTTTTCTTTTCCGATGACAGCGCCTTTGAGTATTTCTTCGGGAGCGTTGTCGCCGCTCATACAGTCAACGATAATTTTCATTTTCCGATATCTGTCCTTGCGTCCGCAAAAGCGGACGCCCTTTCGTTATTTGAGTGATTACTGCTTGCTTTTTTTGTTTTTTTCGTTGTAAGAGCAGGTTTTGTTCATGCATACGAAAACGTTGTCCTTGCCGCGCTTCTGCAAAAGCATGCCGCCGCAAACGGGGCACTTTTCGTTTGTGGGAACGTCGCAGGACGTGAACTTGCATTTCGGATATGACGAACAGCTGTAGAACGTCGTTCTGTTCTTTCCGTGCCTTACGGCAAGGGGAGAGGAGCAAAGAGGACACTTTACGTCAAGCTCTTTTGTAATGGGCTTTGTGCCGTTGCACTTCGGATAAGAAGCGCAGGCGTAGAACTGTCCGTATCTTCCTCGGCGTATTACCATGGGACCGCCGCAGACGTCGCACTTGACGTTTTCGGGCGCGGGAGCCGCCTCCGAAACCTTGGTGCCCGAAGCGACGGGATTTCCGTTCTTGTCAAGCGTTTTGGTGTTTCTGCACGCCGGGTAATTGGGGCATGCGGCGAATTTTCCGAATCTTCCGCTCTTTATAACCATCTTGCTTCCGCATTTTTCGCAGATTATGTCTGTTTCCACAACGGGAAGCCTGTAATTTTCGCGGTTGATGTTCTTCTGCGCGTCGGAAAGCTCTTTTTCAAAATCGTTATAAAAGCTTGTGAGTACCGAAAGCATGTCTTTCTTGCCGCTTTCTATGTCGTCAAGGAAGTTTTCCATGTTCGCGGTGAAATCGTAGTCGACAATCTCCTTGAAGTTGTCGCACATAAGCTTTGTCGTAACTTCTCCCAAAGAAGTGGGGGCGAGGGTTTTCGCGTCGCGCTCGACGTAGCCCCTCTGAATAATCGTCGTAATCGTAGGAGCAAAGGTGCTCGGCCTGCCGATGCCTTTTTCTTCAAGCGCCTTAATCAGCGTGCCTTCCGAAAATCTTGCCGGCGGCTGCGTAAAGTGCTGAGCGGGAATGATTTCAACGCATTCAAGCACTTCTCCGTGTTTTACCGCGGGGAGAATGTTGTCCTTTTCGCTGTCGTCTTCCGGCTTTTCCTCCGACTTGTAGTCGTAGAGCGCCATGTAGCCGTTGAACTTGACGGTGTAGCCCGAACTTCTGAACGGAACGCCGCTGCATTCGGTGTCAATGGTTACCGTGTCTAAAACGGCGGACGCCATCTGGCTTGCAAGAAATCTGTCCCAGATGAGGCTGTATAACTTGTATTGGTCTTGCGAAAGGAACTGCTTTATGTCCTTGGGCGGATAGTTCATATAAGAGGGACGGATAGCTTCGTGAGCGTCCTGCGCCCCGTTTTTGGACTTGTAGAATCTGCGCTTTTCGGGGTAGTATTCCGCACCGTAAACAGACTTGATGTACTGCTCGGCGCTGTCAAGCGCAACTGTGGATACGTGGAGCGAGTCGGTACGCATGTAGGTTATGATACCGTGCGTGCCGTGCGGACCGAGGGAGATGCCTTCGTATAACTCCTGAGCCGTCTTCATGGTCTTTGAAGACGAGAATCCGAGACGCCTGTACGCCTCCTGCTGAAGCGTCGACGTGATGAACGGCGGCTGGGGATTCTTGTACCTTTCCGAACGCTTCACGTCGGTTACGGTAAAGCTTCTGCCCTTTATTTTTTCGAGTATAGCGTCGGCCTTCGACTTGTCGGAGAGCTCGAGCTTGTTTTTGGAATAGGCGTATGACGCCTTGAATTTCTTGCCGTCGGGCGTTTTCAAAACGGCGTCGACAGTCCAGTATTCATCCGCCTTGAAAGCGCGGATCTCGTTTTCGCGGTCAACGATAAGACGCGTCGCGACCGACTGCACACGGCCGGCGGAAAGACCGCTCTTTATCTTTTTCCAGAGAATAGGGCTTAGCTGATAGCCGACAATTCTGTCTAAAATTCTGCGCGTCTGCTGCGCGTCGACAAGGTCCATGTTGAGAGTCGTCGGATTTTTAACGGCGCTCTGCACGGCGTTTTCGGTAACCTCGTTGAACCTTATGCGCTTGGTTTTGCTCTCGTCGAGCTCAAGCACCTGCGTAAGATGCCATGAAATCGCCTCGCCCTCGCGGTCGGGGTCGGTTGCGAGATAAACCGTGTCGGCCTTTTTGGCTTCGGCTTTGAGGTTTTTGATGAGCTCGCCCTTTCCCCGGATATTGATGTATTTCGGGGCAAAGCCGTGTTCGATGTCAATTCCCAGAGCGCTTTTCGGAAGGTCCCGTACGTGTCCCTGAGAAGCGATTACCTTGAAATTTTTGCCGAGATAACCCTTTACTGCCTTGATTTTGTTTGGAGATTCGAGAATAACAAGTTTATTAGCCACTGAGCTTCCTCCTGAATATATATAAAAATTTTTTTCTTAACCTAATCTGCGGTAATTGCCGCCGGGCAGCATTTCTATAAGCCCGTATACTTCAAGCAAGGTGAGAGACGACAGCGCGTCGTCGACTTTTATGCCCTTTTCGGCGATTTCGTCGGCGCTTAGTATCTCTTTTTGCTCAAACATGTCGTAAATCGCCTTTTCCTGCGCCGAAAGCGCGGATACGTTCGGATTTTCCGCCTTCGGAGCGGGAGCTTTCGCGGCTTCCTCCTCGTATTGAGGTAAAGCCTGCGGAATTTCGTCTTTTTGCGGCTCTTTTTTGGCTTCCGCGCGTTTTTTCGCCCTTGCGGGCTTTTCGAGCACCCTGTTTTGCTCGTTTTCCTTGTCGGGAACGAGAATGTTGTCGAGAAAAGCGTTTTCCACGGCCTTTTTGATGAGCTTTTCGGGAACACCGACCTTTCTGTCAACGTTTATCCTGTGCGGAAACATCAAAGAATATTCCGAAACGATGTCCTCCGCCTCCGTGAATACTATCGCGCCCGATTTTATGAGCCCGAGAGGCCCCGCGTATAAAGAATTGTCGACGGCGCCGGGAAGAGCGAAAATCTGCCTGCCCTGATAAAGAGCGTGGTCCGCCGTGATGAGCGCGCCGCTCTTTTCGTTCGCCTCAAATATGACGGTTGCAACGCCGAGACCGCTGATAACCCTGTTCCTTATCGGAAAGTTCGTGCCTTCGGGGCGGGTAAACGGGGCGAATTCCGAGAGAATAAGCCCACGCGCCGAAAGTCAGAAAAATAAATCCTTGTTCTGCCACGGGTATATTCTGTCAATGCCGCAGCCGAGAACGCCTATGTTGTACGCGTCCGCATCGAGCGCACCCCTCGTGCACGCCGAATCAATGCCGACCGCAAGTCCCGTAACTATAACCGCGCCGTAGCTTGCCGCCTTGTAGGCGGTGGCGTACGCCTGACGGTATCCGCGCTCGGAACACGAGCGCGTTCCGACCATCGCCATGACGGGATAGTCGTCGAGATACTCAACCCTGCCTCTGTAATAAAGTAACGCGGGCGGATTTTCTATCTTCTTCAACCTCTGCGGGTAGTAGGGATTGTCGTAGCATAAAAGCCCGATGTGGTCCTTGCGGCAGTAAGCGAGATACTCGTTTGCAAGGTCAAGGTCCTTGTTTTCGAGCCTTTTCGCGTCCTTTTCCGAAACTCCGGCGGCAATATACGCTTCCGCGTCCGCACCGAAAAGGTCCCCGATGCTTTCGAAATATTCGAGCAGAATTTTCGCCGACGGATTTCCGGGATGCAGCACCGAACTCAGCCATATATAGTATAAATCGTGTAAGTTTTCAAATTCCATTTTTTAAGCCCTTTAAAAAATTATTTGCGCATAAGAGACGTTTTTTTCATTTCCCACATTATAACCGCGGCGGCGGAGGCGGCGTTGAGACTTTCGGCACCTTGGTTCATCGGAATAAAAATTTGTCCGCTGCAAAGGGCTTTCGCACCTTCGCTTACTCCGTGCCCCTCGTTTCCTATAATGAAACTGTCGCTTTGGGAGAAGGTGATTTCTCCGAGCGTCATACCGCTTCTGTCCGCATCGGCGCAGTAAACGTTTTTGCCGAGGGAAATTATTTCTTTTACCGCGTCTTGCGCGGACGGTACAAAATACGGCTTTATCTTGAAAAGACTTCCCATCGCGGCGCGCACGCATTTGCCTCCGTAAAGGTCGGCGCAGCCGGGAGTGAAAATGACGTTTTCAAAACCGAAGGAATAACAGCTTCGCAGAATCGCGCCGACGTTTAAGGGATTCTGTATCTCGTCGAAAATTATAAAACCGCTCTCCGACGACTTTTTGAAATCCCCGCTGTCCAAAGAAAGCTTTTTCGGCATACGCGCACAGACGAAAACACCCTGCGGCGACTTTTCGGAAGAGAGCTTGTCGTAAACGCTGTCGGAGACGAGATAAAACGACGCGCCTTTTGCTTTTTCAAGCGTTTTTCCGTATGCGTCAAGCGCCTTTTGAGTAAATAAAACCTTTTCTATCTCAATGCCCGATAAAACCGCTTCTTCAAAGAGCTTTACGCCCTCGAACGCAAAGAGCGAAAGGGAGTCTCTGCGCTTCTTGTCGGTTTCCAGCGCGGAAAGTTCGGTTATTATTTCGTTTTTTCTTGAAGAAATTTCGGTGAAAACCATAAAACCTCCGCTCAAAAGCACGTTTTGCAAACAAAATTATACAAATATCATTTTATACCATTTTATAAATATTTTCAATAATTATATATTAACAATATCCGTTCTGCATTAACAATCGGTAAATGAAATGTGTCCGATATGTTAATTTAAAATTTGCGCAAAAATCCGCGGCGTCATCGTCAATATATTAATGAATAAAAAAACGCAAATCGAAAAAATCAAAAATGAGATAGTTAACAATATCGTAACAATAAAAAGCCGACAATATGATAAGATATTCATATATTGAAGATGAAAGCGGTGAGACAATGCAAGTCTTGTGGAATAATAAATATGCCCTTATAAAAAAGCCGAAACCGATTTTCACCGTGCTGCTTGCGGCGGCGGGAAGCGGAACGAGGCTCGGAAACGTGTATAAGCCGCTACTTGAAATAGAGAATAAGGAAATGATAGCGTACTCCCTCGAGGCGTTTGAAAAGAGCGGATTTGTAAAGCAGATAGTCGTAAGCGCCCCGGACGAGAGAAAAGAAGAGATTTGCGCTTTAGCCGAAAAATACGGCATAAGTAAACTCAAATGCGTAGCGTCGGGCGGAAAGACGAGGACCGAATCGGTAACGAACGCCTTTCGCGCGGCGTTCGGTAAAAAAGAGGATATAACGCCGTTTTTGGCGGTTCACGACGCGGCGCGCCCCATGATAACCGAAAAGATAATAAACGACGTGTTCTTCGCCTGCACAAAATACGGCGGAGCGGTCGCCGCAACGAAGGTCAGAGACGCAATAAAGAAAACGGGCGTGGACGGAGTCGTAACCGAGGAACTCGACAGGAACGGACTGTGGCAGATGCAGACTCCGCAGGCGTTTGATACCGACATATTCCATACGGCTTTAGTTAAGGTGAAGCAGAGCGGAAATATGAGCGCCGTCGACGACGCGTCGCTCGTTCTCGACGCGGGATTCAAGGTGATGTGCGTCGAAAGCGGCTTTGCAAATATTAAGGTTACTTATCCCGAAGACGTAAAGATCGCGGAAGCGATAATAAAAAACCGAAAGTCAGAAAAGGAGAAAACGGAATGATAAGCTTCAGAGTAGGGCACGGATACGACGTTCATAAACTCAAAGAAGGCAGAAAACTCATACTCGGCGGCGTCGAAATAGAGCATAAACTCGGACTCGACGGACATTCCGACGCCGACGTTTTAGTTCACGCACTCATGGACGCAATGCTCGGCGGCGCGGGCCTTTGCGACATAGGAACGCATTTTCCCGATACCGACGAAAAGTATAAGGGCATTTCAAGCATGAAGCTTCTGCTGTGCGTAAAGGAAAAAATCAAAGAAAAGGGCTATAAACTTTCAAACGCCGATATAACCGTCGTTGCGCAGGAGCCGAAGCTCGCGCCGTATATCGGAAAAATGAGAAAAAATATCGCGGTATCTCTTGAAGTACCGGAAGACGCGGTAAATATCAAGGCGACGACAGAGGAAAAGCTCGGCTTTACCGGAAGAAAAGAAGGTATTGCCGCGCACGCCGTTGTACTTCTTGAAAAGGAATAAATTTTTGATTTTTGAAAGGGGAGAGGGCACAGTGGAAGAAAAAAAGAGCGAAAAAACCGTAAAACAGCAGATAAGTATGCTTTCGATAATACTTGCCGTATTTTCGGGCTTCGTTTCGGCACTTTTTTCGCTGCCCGGCACGGGGCTTGCGTCAACGCTTCCCGTTGTGGTAATACTTTCCGCGCTGTGCGCCCTTTTTGTAAAGGAAAAGTGGCTGATAAGCGTGTCTGCGGGCGGTATGGCGGCGTTTTTCAACTCCGTTTACGGCTTCGGAACCGTGAGAGCCGCGGTAATTTTCTTCGTTTACGCTTTGCTTGCATTTTTATCGGCGCTTTTGGTTCAGGCGCTCAAGACGGCGGCTTTCGCAAAGAAAGAAAACGACGCGGACAGAAGAAAAAAGGCGGTATGTACCGCGGTTTTGTCCGCCGTTCTCGCCTCGGCGGTATTCCTTTTCTTTTTCGGAAACCTCTTTTCGGGACTTTTTAGTAAAAGAAAAAATATTGAGTTCGTAAGGGAAAATTACCAAAACGTCGATACCTCTTATACCTATTACGACTTTTCCGAAAGAGCGTATCTTACAAACGTAAGCTTTCCGGAAGCACTAAAAACCGAGAATTATTACGTGAGCGCAGGAAAAAGGGACGATTATTACGGCTTCTGCGTTGAAAAACTCGCGTTTTCGGCAAAGGACTATTTTGAAAAATCGACGACGCTCAGCGGCGATTTCGTCGAATGTATAATAGATGCACAAAGCAAAAACGTCTCGGAAAACAGCGACTTTGAGGACTACAAGGATAAGACCTCGTACGTTTTCAATATGGAAGACGTCATGGTCGATTTCGCAGGCTTCAAAAAGGTCTGCGAAAAGTATTCGGAATATTTCGGACTGTCGGAAAGCTTCACCTATAAAAATATAGTCATAAACGCACTCGGCTTGAAGGAACAAAAATATAAAGCGGAATTTTTGCCCGACGGCAGCGTTTCCTACTCCATAAACTCAGACTGATTTAAGTAAAATGAAAAAAGAGTTTATCGCTTGCGATAAACTCTTTTTGTTTTATTTTCCCCTTATGATGTCGCCCTTTTTCATGGGAATATTCATTTTGACCGAGAAAACCATCTGCGGATGTGGAGAGGAGTCGATTTTCTGCCCGCTTTCGTCCCTTAAATCCTCAAGGATAAACGGAACGTATGATTTTCCGGGCGAGATGAGCTCGCATTCCTGCCCCTCGTACGACTTGTTGCGCTGAACGAGAGTTGCGCGCCCGCTTTTTTCGTCGACGCTTTCAACCGTCGATAAAAACGCCTTGTCCTTTATGTATCCGCCGTCGGAGGTTATTTGCGCGTTTTCCGAGCAGTCGTCGTAGAAAAAGCCCGTGCCGTACTCCCTGTGGCTCACGCACTCAAGGTCGTACAGGTGGTTTTTGTCGAAAACGTAGTTTTCGGGGTCCGCAAAATACGCGTTGACCTCGTTTTTGTAGGCGTTTGCGGTTATCGCCGCATAGTACGCGCTCTTAACTCTGCCCTCAATCTTGAAACTGTCGATTCCCGCACTTATAAGGTCGGGAATATGCTCTATCATGCATAAATCCTTTGAGCTGAACATAAACGTGCCGTTTTCGTTTTCAATAACCGAAATGCGCTCCTCGGGGCGCTTTTTTTCAAATATTTCGGCGTATTTTTCATTGTCGAAATACTCCCAGCGGCAGGGCTGCGCACACATTCCGCGGTTCGCGTCGCGCTTTGTGAAAAAGTTTGAAAGAAGGCATCTTCCCGAATATGAAACGCACATCGCGCCGTGCACGAACGCCTCAAGTTCAAGGTCTTCGGGGACGTTTTCCTTTATGCTCTTTATTTCGGCAAGCGTAAGCTCGCGCGAAAGCACGACTCTTTTTGCGCCGAGAGAGTGATAAAACCTGCACGCCTCCGCGTTCACGGTGCTCGCCTGAGTCGATACGTGAACGTCGATATCCGGCGCAAACTTCTTTGCAAGCGAAAGCACGCCCATGTCGGAAATTATAAGCGCGTCGGGGCGTATTTCGCTTAAATATACGAGATATTTTTCAAGCTCCGCAAGCTCGTCCTGCCGCGGCATGGTGTTTACCGTAACGTAAAATTTCGCGTTTCTTTCATGGCAGTATTCCACCGCTTTTTTAAGCTCAACGTCAGAAAAATTGTCCGACGACGAGCGCATTCCGAAGCGCTCTCCCGAGGCGTAAACCGCGTCGGCGCCGTAGAGTAAAGCGAATGTCAGTTTTTCGAAGTTGCCCGCGGGCGATAAAATTTCAGGTTTTTTCATTGAAAAATATCCTTTTTTGCAAAATAATTTGTAAATTACTGCGATTTTGCCTTGTCGGCGTTTATATATCTCTGGTGCTCCTCAGCCGTCCTTGAGAATACCGTTTCGCCGTCTTTCTTGGTGTAGAAGTAGTAGTAAGTGGTCTTTTCGGGATAAAGTGCGGCGTAAATAGCCTCCATACTCGGATTGCATATCGGTCCGGGCGGAAGTCCTCTGTTGATATAGGTGTTGTAAGGATGGTCGAGCGACGTGTCGACGTCGTAAAGCCCCGTGCGCTCCGGCATAGCGTACTGTATCGTCGCGTCGGAGTTCAGATACGGGAACTTTGAACTGTTGTTAAGCCTGTTGTGGAATACCGAGGAGATGTAGTAGTAGTCGCTTGCGTTGTTGCCCTCTTTTTCTATAAGGGAGGCGAGCGTGATAACCTCGTCAACCGTCATTCCGAGCTTTTCGCAGCGCTCATAGAATTCCTCCTCGAATTTCTTGTTGAAGTTGGTGAGGAACTTGTCTATAACCGAAATCGGATTTTCGCTGAGATAGAAGTCGTAGGTGTCGGGGAAGAGGTAGCCTTCGAGGCGGTAGCTGTAATTGCTGTCAAAGCGGTAAGGCGAGAGCTCGTCCTTGTTCAAGTGCTTCATAAACTCGTATTCATAGTCGAATTCCTGCAGCGCTTCGAGATAGTTTTCCTTTTTGCCCACGCCGTTTTCTACAAGAAGATCCAGCGTTTCGTTTACGGTAAGACCTTCGGGAATGGTAATTCTCACGGTTCCCTTGACGGTGCGCGGATAATCGGATAGCGCGTCGAGAAGCTGGTCGTAGTTCATGGACGGATTTACCGTCTGCGGACCCGAAAGATATTTTCCGGTAAGGTAAGCGCGCTTCGATATGCGGAAATCGGCGTATTTTTCAAATACGAGCGGGTACTGTATCACGTGGGCTTTGGAAAGAATGTCCGCAATAAGCTCCGTGTCGGCGTTTTCGGGAATTATAACGGTTATTTCCTCATTTTTCTTTACGAAAGCGAAAAGGTCGTTTCCGACGTTTATGACGGTTTTTGAGATGAACCATACCGCAAACGCGACGAACGCAATGTATGCGACAATTTTAATCACGCCGAATTTTGCCGAGCCGAGAAAAGAGACCTTCACGTTTTCGTCTTCAATTTCCGAACGCGCGTCGTTTTTTGACCGCGAAGACTTTTTTGAGGTCTTTTGCTTTTTCGAACTCTGACGCGACGACGCGGTGTTGAAGTCGTCGAGGCTTATGGCGGAAAATGAAGACGTCGCATTGTTCGCGCCCAAAGCGGAACTTGCCTTTTCGGGCTTTACGGCGTCGAAATTTACGCGCGTTTTTCCGTCGTTCGCGTCTGCTTCGGAAGCTTTTCCGACGGCGCTTAAATTTATGGTCTCGTCGGTGATTTTCGACTCCTCCGTCCTTTTCTTGGCGTTTCCGAACACCTTGAGAACGGCGTCTATGTCGCCCGTGTCGAGTTTGTTGTTGTCAATACCTTTTTTGTTTTCGTTTTCGTCCATGAGTACCTCCGTTTGAGATAAAGCGGCAGATTTTTATTTTTCCCAGCGGCTGCTGCTTCCCGAGGGGAGTATAGATCCCGTCTGCGTAACGTAAAGTCCTATTTCGTCCGAGGAAACCTTACCTCCGCGCGTTTTTTTGATGTGTAAATCGAGAAGATAACCGACCGACGACGCGGACAGCCCCGTCGTGTATGAGTTTACAAGCATAAACAGCGGGGTATCACTGAGGAGCGCGCCCGCAAGCCTTATAAGCTCGTCTATGCCGTCTTCCAGCTTCCATATTTCGCCGCCGGGGCCGCGTCCGTAAGACGGCGGGTCCATTATTACGGCGTCGTATTTGTTTCCTCTGCGTATTTCGCGCTCCATAAACTTCTTGCAGTCGTCGACGATGTAGCGTATCGGCGCATTTTCAAGATTTGAAAGACGCGCGTTTTCCTTTGCCCACGAAACGATGCCCTTAGACGCGTCGACGTGGCATACCGCAGCTCCCGCTTTCGCACAGGCGAGCGTTGCGCCGCCGGTGTATGCAAAAAGATTGAGGACAGATATTTTGCGGTTTGCCGATTTGATTTTTTCGGTGATGAAATCCCAGTTTACCGCCTGCTCCGGGAATACTCCCGTGTGCTTAAAGCCGGTAGGTCGGACGAGAAAAGATAAA
>JAGADB010000082.1 GCA_017613815.1 Clostridia bacterium
CTATCGGCACGTCCTTGCGGCCTATAACCGTCGTATGAAGCGAGCGGTACATATTCGGCTTCGGGGTGGATATATAGTCCTTAAATCTGCCCGGCACGAGATTGAACATCTCGTGTATTATTCCGAGCACGGTATAACATTCAAGCTCGGTGTCCACAATTACTCTTATTGCGTAAAAATCGTATATTTCATCAAAACTCTTGTTTTGATTGTACATTTTCTTATAAATGCTGTAAATCGATTTTACGCGTCCCTCAAGCTTGAATTTTATATTCATTTCGTTGAGCTTTGCGATAATCTGGTCTTTGGTCTTGTTTAAGAACTGCTTGCTTTCGCCGTATTTATATTCGACGTCGCGCCTTACTTCCTCGTATCCTATCGGGTCGAGATACTTGAGCGCAAGGTTTTCAAGCTCGTTCTTTATTTTCTGGATACCTAAGCGGTGCGCAAGCGGCGCGTAAACGTGCATCGTTTCAAGGGCAATGGAGCGCTGGCTTTTTTTGCTTTTGGCGTTAAGCGTTCTCATATTGTGCAGTCTGTCCGCAAGCTTGATAAAGATAACCCTTATATCCTTTGACATGGCAAGGAACATTTTTCGCAGATTTTCTATACTCTCATATTCCTTGTTCTCAAAATGAATATCGGTGAATTTGGTAAGCCCGTCAACGAGCTCCGCAACGTCTTTTCCGAATTTTTCGGAAAGAATATCGAGGTTTGTCTTTGTGCGGCAGTCCTCTATTGTGTCGTGAAGAAGAGCGGCGCAGACGGAGTCGGAATCAAGACCGAGCTCGGCGACTATTATGGCGACGGCAATCGGGTGCGTAATATAGGGCTCTCCGGATTTTCTGAATTGCCCTTCATGCATCTCGGAGGCATACTCATACGCACTTTTGATTTTATCAAAATTGTGTTTTCTTTTACTGATTTTTAACTGTTTTTCAAGTTCAGCATAAGTTGCCGGCATTACACAACCACTTTCCTTACAAATTTACCCTTTTATCCTCTTTAGCAAAAGGGAGTCGTTCAAATCAACCTTTTCCGACGTCGGTATGATTTCAATATCAACGTCGTCTATATCGTTGTATCTGTGAAGTTTTATAAGGTTCATTTCCTTAAAAACTTCAAGAGCAATATTAAGCGAGCAAAGACTTATATTCGTCTTATATTCCGAATTGATTTTCACCTTCATAAAATACGAGGAAACCGAAAGTTTTCCGCCACACGCGGCGCAGGCGTTCTTTATATACATAAATACCGTGCGGAACGACATTAGATTCGGGACGAGCGATAAAGGACATTTCTCTTCGCCCTTCATAATCTTTTCGAAAAGTTCGAGCTGTGCTGTTTTCTGTTTATATTCGCTCTTTTCGGGGCGCACGTCCTTTATTACCATCTGCACGGTAATGCAACCCCTGAAATCGTTGTATCCGAGCGTGAAAATGAAATCCGCCTTCATCCCTTCTCCGAACGGAAATTCGTTTATAGGCATATTGAAATATACGGCGTATATCTTTTCACCCTGATGTTCAAGTATGAGTTTAAGGTGCTTTCCTTCGCCTATCGAATATATTTCGCTTATTTTTGCGCTTTCCATATAGAACACCGGCTCTGAGTTTCCCATTCCGAACGGCTCGAGCTTTAACGATTCAAGCGTGTTATCGACGCTCACTTCTTTTCCGGTAATCTCCATATCGGCGTTTATATAGGTGCATACGTTTTCGAAATCGAAAACGCTCTTTGCATATTCGTTTATCTTTTTGCGGAAAGCGTCGACGTTTTCCCGTGAAATAGAAAGCCCCGCCGCAAGCTCGTGTCCGCCGTACTTTATCACAAGGTCCTTGCACTGCGATATGGCTTCGTTTATGTTGAAGCCCTTTATGCTTCTGCCCGACGCTTTTCCAACGTCTCCGTCAAAGGAAATGAGTATCGACGGAAGTCCGTATTTTTCCGTTATTTTCGAGGCGACGATGCCGATTACGCCTATATGCCACGTGTCGGAAGTGAGCACGAGCACCTTGTCGTCGGCGTAGCTTTTATCGCTTTCGATTTTTGAAACCGCCTGCTCAAAAATGAGATTTTCCACGAGCTGTCTTTCGCGGTTGAGCGCGCATAGATAGTCGGCAATATTTTCGGCTTCCTGCGGATTTTCGGTAATAAGAAGTTTTATCGCCTTGTTTACGTCGCCGATTCTGCCGGCTGCGTTGATTCTCGGCGCGAGTATAAAACCTATCGTATAAGACGTAATCCGCTTTGTTTTATACGTCTTTTTCACGCTTACCGAGCTTTCTATAAGCGCATTCAGTCCCAAATTCGACGATTTTTCAATTTTATCAAGCCCGATTTTGACGATTATTCTGTTTTCTCCGGTAACCGGCATAACGTCGGCTATCGTGCCGAGAGAAACGATATCGCAATATTTTGAGCACAAATCTCTTAAATTCTTGTTCTTTTCGAGAGCGCAGACGAGTTTGAAAACAACGCCGACGCCCGCAAGCTCGCAAAACGGGTACTTGCTGTCGTTTCTGTGCGGATTTACTACCGCATACGCGTCCGGCAAA
>JAGADB010000083.1 GCA_017613815.1 Clostridia bacterium
GACGGAAAGGAATACCTGCTCGTCGACGGCTATAACGTCATTTTCGCGTGGAATTCCCTAAAACAGCTTTCGGAAAAGAACCTCGACCTTGCGAGAAACGAACTCGTCAATATAATGTGCAATTTCGCCGCCTTCAACGGCTGCGAGGTCATAGTCGTCTTCGACGCGTATAAGGTCAAGGGCAGTAAGGGCGAACTCGAAAAACTGCATAATATCAGCATAGTTTATACGAAAGAGGCGGAAACCGCCGACACCCATATCGAAAAGGCGACGTATAAACTGAGTAAGGACAATAAGGTCAGAGTCGTAACCTCCGACTACTCCGAACAGCTCATAATTTTGGGCAACGGGGCGGTGCGCGTGAGCGCCGTGGCGTTCGCCGCCGAGGTAAACGAGACGGTAAAGCAGATAAAGGAAGTCCTGGACGGATACGATTAAAATAAAAAAACAGCCGCGAAAGCGGCTGTTTTTGCTTATAAAATCACTTTATTCACCGAAAATATCGAGCTGCGACTGCGGCGTTTTGCTTTTGGGAATTTCCGCAAACTCGGCTTTGATTTTCATTCCGAGCAGTTTTGACGCGGTGCTTTCGATGAAACCGACCTTGTCGTCATAGTTCGCCATATATGAGCGTGCAATCGATGAAACGTAGATTTTAAGCGTGTTTCCGACTATTTCCGTGCGCGCGTCCTTTAACATCGAATAGCAAATCATGTCCTTCTTTTGAAGCTCGTCGAGAAGTTCCCCGAACGCAAGCATCTCCACGCCCTCTCCGTCCTGCGCATCGGTCTGTTTCGGCTGTTCCTCAACCGGCGGCGCCTGAGGCGCATCCGACTGTGCCTTCGGCACGGCCTGCTCTTTTGCGGCTTCCTGCCCGTTAACCGGCTCCGGAATTTCTTTGGCAGGCTCCGCTTCCGACGTCGGTTTTTCCTCTTTTGCGGGCTTTTCCGCCGCTTTTTTCGGCTTTTCGGGCATTATTTCCGTTTTTTCGGGTACAAAAGCCGGTTTCGGCGCAATTCCCGACTCCATTTCGGAAATTCTTTCGAGCAGCGCCTCGTATGAGTTGTCAAACCGCGCGTCGCAGAGCTTTATCAGCGCAAGCTCCATGACGGTGCGCTCGGAAAGTCCGTTTCTGGTGAGCTTGTTCTGCGCCTGTTCGGTGATTTCGAGGGAATATATCAGCCGTTTCTTTGAAAAAGCGTCCTCGCAGTTTCTCAATGCGGAAATCACGCCGTCTTCGGTGTCGATAAGCGAAGAAACGGAGTCCGACGCATATTTCATTATAAGCAGATTTCTGAACATTCTCGCAAGCTCCGAGCACAAAACGCCCATATCCTTGCTCGATTTGTATATTTCGGAAAGTTTTCCGAGGGCTTTTGCGCCGTCTCTTTGCGCAACGGCGGAAAGAAGCTCCAAAACGGGGCCGTTTCCGACTATTCCGAGAGCTTTTGCCGCTTTGTCTCTGTCTATTTCCGTCTTTCCGACGAAAAGCTCGAGCATCGAGAGCGCGTCTCTCATGGCGCCCGACGCAAGAAACGCGATTAAATTCAGCGCGTCGTCGGTTATGCCTATTTTTTCCTCTGCGGCTATGAATTTGAGCCTCGGAAGCATGTCCTGCACCGAAATTCTGTGGAAATCGAAGCGCTTGCACCTTGAAAGTATAGTTGCGGGAATTTTGTTGAGTTCCGTCGTCGCAAGAATGAACATAACGTGCGACGGCGGCTCCTCGAGAGTCTTTAACAGCGCGTTGAACGCGCCCTTCGACAGCATGTGCACCTCGTCGATTATGTAAACCCGCTTTTTCATTTCAAACGGCATGAAAGCGACCTTGTCGCAGAGGTCGCGGATGTTTTCGACGCTGTTGTTCGAAGCCGCGTCCATCTCGAGAATGTCGTAGGAATTTTCAAAGGCAAGGCAGTTTCTGCACTTTCCGCATGGGTCGCCGTTTACGGGATTTTCGCAGTTGACGGCCTTTGCGAGAATTTTTGCACACGTGGTCTTGCCCGTGCCCCTCGTGCCGCAGAAAATATAGGCGTGGGAGACGGAAGCGTGCTCAACCTCGCTGCGAAGCACCTTGGTTATGTGGTCCTGACCTATAACGTCGGAAAAGACCGCCGGCCTCCACTTGCGGTAAAGCGCGATATAATCTTTTTTGTTTGCGTTTTCGGACATAATTTATCTCCTTTTCAAAAGAGCGGAAAATTACTCTGCGCAATGAAGCGATTTGTTCGTTTTTTCGTCGTAAAAAATGCGGTTTAAGTAAAGCGCGTGGGCGACCGCGGTGTCTCCCGCGTTCTTTCTGTCCCTTGAATTTATGATTTCGGTAATTCCGCCTTCCTTTACGTTTCCGTAGGAAGCGGAAAGAAGAGTGCCGACCATAATGCGCACCATGTTGTATAAAAAGCCGTCGGCGCAGACGTAAATATCTATTTCGTCGCCGTGCCGCTCTATATCGAAGCGGTAAATTTCACGCACCGTGTCGTCGGTAATCTTTGAGCTCTTTGACATAAAGGCGGCAAAATCGTGCTTTCCCAAAAACTCACTTGACACGAATTTTAACTTTTTTTCGTCGATTTTCTGCGGAAAAAAGAGAACTTTTCCGTTCAAAAGCGGGTTCTGGAAGTGGGAATTCCATATTCTGTAAAGGTATTCTTTCTTTACCGCCGAATACCGCGCGTGAAACCCGTCTGTTACCGCAAGCGCGTATTTTGCGGCAATTTTCGTGTTTTTCAGCCCCGAATTGAGCGCGAGCGGCAGTTTGTTTTCGGAAATTATTCCGCCCGGCAGATCGAAGTGGCAGACGTAATTTTTCGCGTGAACGCCCGAATCGGTGCGCGAACAGCCGTGCACGTCGGGGCGCAGTCCGAAAGTCTTTTCAAGCGCGTCCTGAAGCGTCTCCTGCACGCTTTTTGCGTTGTCCTGAACCTGCCAGCCGCAGTAGTCTGCGCCGTCAAACGTGATGTTAACGGCAAATCTCTGTAAACCGCTTTCCATTTTAACCCTCCGTCATATTGCGGAAGCGAAAAACGCGTTCAGAACAAACACGCCCGCAAGCAAAAGTATGATAAAAAGAAGGAAAAACATATCGAGTGCCGTAATTTTAAGAATTTTCATGCGCGTTCTTCCCACGCCGCCGCGGTAAAGGCGGCACTCCATGGCGTTTGCAAGCTCGTCGGCGCGTCTGAACGCCGACACGAAAAGCGGCACGAAAATAGGAACGAGCGCGCGCAGCCGCTTTTTTAAGCTTCCCGTCTCAAAGTCCGCACCCCGCGCCTTCTGCGCCGAAATAATCTTGTCGGTCTCCTCGAGAAGCGTCGGGATAACCTCAGCGCAATCGACATCATCATCGAAAACTCGTGCACCGGAAGCTTTATCTTCGCAAGCGGGGACAGCAGGCGCTCCAGCGCGTCTGTCAGCGACACGGGAGA
>JAGADB010000084.1 GCA_017613815.1 Clostridia bacterium
AGGCTTTACGGGGACGAGGCTAGGCTATACTGTCATCCCGAGGACGCTCGAGCGGAACGGCATGAACCTGAACGCCATGTGGGTGCGCAACCGCACGACAAAGACGAACGGCGTGTCGTACGTCATTCAGAAGGGCGGAACCGCCGTTTTCAGCGACGAGGGACAGAGGCAGATCAAGGAAAACATCAAAAAATACAAGCAAAACGCCGGAATTCTTATGAAAGCGCTCGACGAGCTCGGTATTTGGTACTGCGGCGGCAAAAACGCGCCGTATATCTGGATGAAATGCCCGAAAGGCATGGGAAGCTGGGAGTTTTTTGACTATATGCTTCACGAAATTCAGGTTGTCGGCACCCCCGGAGAGGGATTCGGCAAATGCGGCGAAGGATATTTCCGACTTTCGTCGTTCGGAAGTTTATACGACACCGAAGAGGCGGCAAAACGCATGGTAAAATTGCTGAAATAACGGTTTAAAAATAAAAAAACGGAGCAAATATTGCTCCGTTTTTTATATTTTTTTGCGTTCATTTTTTGATTTCCGAGATAAATACCGCGGGCGAAAACAGGTAGCCCTGGTAGAAATCGCAGCCCGTTTCGTGCAGGGCGTCAAGCTGTTCTTTTGTCTCGACGTATTCCGCTATAACGCTTAAACGCAGGCTTTTTGCAAGACGGGATATCGATATGATTATTTCTCTGCAGTTGCTGCGGTCAAACAACTCCCTTACAAGCGAGCCGTCAAGTTTTATGAAATCGAAGAGGTTTTCTTTGAGATAGTTTACAGACGTCTGTCCCATCGAGAAGTCGTCGATGGCAAGCGACAAACCGAGGGCTTTCAAGGCCTTGAAGGCATTTACCGTGCTCTCGTCAAACGACAGCGAGTCCTGCTCGGTAACTTCAAGACAGATATTTTTGCAGGAGAAGGGGTCCTTTTCGTCAAGCTTGCGGCAGAATTGCAGATAACGCGGTGAAACTATGGTTTTTCCGGTTACGTTTATCGATATTTTAACGTCTTTTCCGAATTTTTCAAGCACTTTCGGCCTTTCCTGCAAAGCGTGCGTAAATACCGCCTCTTCAAGGTCGGGCAAAAAGCCGCCTTCTTCCGCAAGTTTTATGACGAT
Organism: Clostridia bacterium; assembly: GCA_017613815.1. GTDB lineage: Bacteria > Bacillota > Clostridia > Oscillospirales > CAG-382 > UMGS882. Next base: position 1,119 of record JAGADB010000084.1, read on the forward strand.
GGGAGGGTAGAGCATTCCGTAAACAGGGTGGTTCCACCTGAGCAAAACTTCCACGCCCACGCAGCTTCCTTCATAGTCGTATTGCGGCTGATAAGCAAGAACAACGCCCCTTTTCAGACCGTGCTCAAGCTCGGCGCAAAGCGATTTTGCAAATTCTCCGTAAACGTTGTCCTGCTCCGTGAGCCGCATGCCCGACATCGCTTTTTCGTTTTTGCGGAAAAAGCTTACGAAGGAATCGTATTCCCTGCGGTATTTTTCTTCGTCGCGTCTGTCAAGCAGACGGATGAACGGCGCGTAGATCAGCGTTCCGACAATTACGTTGAAAATCTGAAGTAAACTTCCCGCGACGGAGCCCGTCGCATGAAGCCCTCCGAGTATTATGGGAGTCGTCCATTCCACGCCCTGCGTAATCATCGGGACAAGTCCCGTAAAGAGTGCAAAATATGAGACGGTGTAACATACGAGAGGAACGGCTACAAAGGGAATGAGCATTACGGGGTTGAAAATAACCGGCAGTCCGAACACCATAAGCTCGTTTATGTTGAAAACCATCGGGAAAGCCGCGGCAAGCCCGAGTCCGCGGCGCGCTCTGTTCCTTGAAAAGAGCAGTATCGCTATAAGCAGGCATATTGCGGAGCCGCAGCCGCCCATGAGTACGAAGCAGTCGAAAAACACCTTGTTAAGCACTTCCGTCGGCGCGTTTCCAACTGCTATGGCGGCGCGGTTGATTTCAAGCCCCGGAGCAAAAACGTTTTGCATAACGCTTTCGAGTGTGTCGCTTCCGTGAATGCCGAAAAACCACAGCACAGACGAAAGAAGAACAAAGAAAAATCCCTTGAAAAAGCCGACTTTTCCGACAGAGAAAAGCTTGTCGAACGCCAAAACAAGAAGCATTCTGAAAGAATCGACTTTGAAGGCGTAAACAATGATAGTGTTGAAAACCGCAAATATAATTGCCGTCAAAGCCAAGGGGGCAATGCATGAGAGCATCCTGTTGAACTCCATGTCCGCGCCCGCCGAATAAAACCGGCGCTGACGCTTGTTCAAAGCGTCGTAAAGCCTTATGTAAACGGCAGATGCCCCGATACCCGTGATGATTGCAAGAAACATCGACTTGGGTCCGACGCTGTCTGCGCTGAAGGTAGGCAGATACGCGCCCGCAAGAATAAAGAACGAGAGAAGCGAAGAAATAATAACGCTTATTAAGGGAGCGGAGGTGTTCGACTTTATGTTTTTATACGAACGGCTTATGGAAGCGGCCATATAAATGCTTAAAACGCCGAAAGTCGCGCTGTACACAAAATCAAAGAACGACAAGAGAAGCCCGTTTGCAAAAGAAGTGATGAAATTCTGGTAAAATGCAAGTGGAAACGTTTTTAAAATAAGCGCAAACGCGCCGATGATAAGAACGGGCGTGATTGAAAGTAAACCGCCTCGGATTGCGATTACGGGCGTCCATTGTTCTGCTTTTGCCATTAAATCATACAGTTTCTTGGTTTTGCGGACCTTTTCCGTCATATATAAACCTCCCTTGCTAAAAAATTAACAATATCATTTATATTGTACCATATATTATTTTAAATATCAAGGTCGAACGCTTGTAAGGAAAAAGCATACGCCGCCCTTTTCGGGCGGCGTATTATATAAAGTTAATCCTTCTGTTTTGCCGCAAGGAGCGTTTTTTCAGCTTCCGCGCACCAGAGGCCGTTGTTCGCCTTGCAAATCTCGTGGAGCTTTGCAAAGAGCGGGTCGGTCTTTCCCTTTTCCTCAAAATCGGCAATCGCCGTGAGCGGCATATCTATATGCGTATAGATGAGTTTCTTGCCGCCGGGGATGTTCGGCAGATTGAGCGTCGTTTCGGGAACGCAGTTGAGTCCGCCGACGTGCGTTACGAGGATTGCGGGGTCCAAAAGCCCTGCCGCCATCATATCGAGCGATTCCTGCATGTCGTCTGTGTTTCCGCCGGAAGTGCCTACGACGTGCGTATTAAGGTAGTGTACGTTGTAGAAGTTGAATTTTGCCGAAAAAGCGGGATCCGCGGGGCCAGAGAAGAAATTCAGGCATCCGTCTTTCGCAAGCAGGGAATCCGCAAGCTCGACGAGCGCGGGAACCGGCGCAAATACCAATATGTCGTCGTAATTCTGACTGTTGTTGCAATCAAGAAGCGCTTTTTTCGCGTCAAGGTCGCGTGTGTTGAGGTAAACGAGCTTTACGCCCTGTTTTTCCGCTTCCGAGACAGAGAGAATTTCGCCTGCGCGGTCAAGTCTGTCCTGCGCTATATCGGTTACAACAAGCAGACCGGGACGGCGCGGACAGTGCAGTATGTAGTCGATAGCGGCAAGCCCCATCGGACCTACGCCCGCGAGAATCGCCATGGCTCCGCCTTCGCGTATGCCCATGTGGTGCTCATATCTTCCGGGGTCGGTGTGGTACATCGCGTGGAACGTGCCGGCAACGCAGCTCACCGGCTCGGCAAGGCTTCCGCAGAAGAACGCGTCGCCCTCATATTTGAGCAGACAGCCGGTTTCCATAACCTCGTTCGGGATAATAACGTAGGTCGAGTCGCCGCCTATGTTGGAATAGGAATATCCCGGCGCCGCAAGGGAGCCGTGGTAGTTCATTGCGGGCTGAATTGAAAATTTCTGACCGGGGCGGAACTTGTCCTCCCATTTTTTGCCCACTTCAATGATTTCACCGCAAAACTCGTGTCCGATAATTACGGGGTTTTCCGCAACGTTGTCGGGAACGCGCTTGTGGTCGCCGCCCTGAACGGCGGCTTTATAGCTTGACATACAAAGGCTGTCCGACACGACGCGGGCGAGGATTTCATCCTCTTTGTGCGGCGGCAGCTCAAATTCCTCTAAACGAAGGTCGTTTTTTCCGTATAATCTTACGGCTCTTGTTTTCATATTCAGTCCTCCTCGCGTTTAACCAGCGCCCAGGCGGCGTCCACCAGGTGCCGGTAATTTTCGTCTGTAAGTTTTTCGCAAATAAAACTCTGTCCGAGAGCGTTTACGTCCTCGCCGGAAATCTGCTGCATGCCGTTTTCGCGGCAGAGCGCCATAACGCGCTGCAGCTGGGCTTCGGTATTTCTGCTCGGCATAAAGGTTACGGCGTTTACGCCGCGCGATTTTAACATTTCCATAAGCTCGGGCAGAAAGTCGTCCTCGTATTTCGCGGCCTTTTTGTCGCCCGTCGGGGACGCGGTAACGTCGCCGAGGTAGGCGTAGCAGAGAATTGCGTCGATGGAACGCGCAAAAGATACCGCCTCGTCAAGTAAAATCATCTCGTCGGTTGCCGGAATGAATATCTCGGGAATGAGGTCGCTTTTCAGCTTTCCCAAGAGCTTGTAACGCTCGATTTCACTGCCTTCCGGCATCATTTTGAAGGTCAGCGCGAAAAGCAAATGCCGCTCTGTAACCGTGCCGCCGTCGGAGAATTGCGAAATCGGAAGCACGTCGCGGTCGAAGTCAAGTTCAAGACCGGTAACTCTTTTGATATTTTCCACCATCGCGCGGTTGCGTACGTTTCGCTTTTCACGCAAGGGAGAGAGAAAATCCTGCACCTGTGAAAAATATTTGCTTCTTACGCTGTGGAACGTCATATAACCTACGCCGCACTGGTCGGGATTGTTGAGACGGACGTTTTCAAAACCCGTTCCCGCATAGTTTATGCGCGCTTCAAATCCGCACGTCGCGCCCATATTAGCAAGCTTTGCGGCGGCTCTGAATTCCGCCGCTCCGCCCATGCTGTCGTGGTCCATTATACCCGCAACGGGAAGTCCTTCCATGCGTGAAAACCATACGGCGGCGGTGGGGGAATAGGGTGAAAACGAATAGGTCGTATGTATGTGGTTGTTTGAAAGGTTGCTGCGCACCGCGGGCTTTTCGGTTTCCGCGTCAAGCAGTTTTTTTAGATTTTCAAGCCGCTCTTTTGCGGTAGGCGCATTAAGGAGCGCCCGCGTTTGAACTTCCGTCATGACAGCATCACCTGCCCGCCGGTAACGGGAATAGCCTGACCTGTCTCATAGCACTGTTCCACGCAGTAGAAGAGCGCTTTTGCAACGTCGGAAGGCAGACATCCGCGCTGAATGGGGGCTTTTGAGAGATAATATTTCTTTACGTCCTCCACGGTTTTGGCGCCGGGTACCTTGCCTGCTTTTAAGTACTGTATAAACAGTCCGCGCACGGGGTCTGACCACAGCGGACCGTCGTAGAAGTTGCCGGGACAGATGGAATTAACCTTTATCTGATAAGGCACAAGCTCAAGCGCAAAGCTCTGGGTAAGTCCTATGCCGCCGAATTTTCCGCCGGCATAAGCGAAGTTCGCCTTTGAGCCCACAAGACCTGACTTTGAATTTATCTGAATGATGTCGTGCCAGAGCACGGGAGCCGCGGCAAACTGCATTTTCATTACCGCGCTTGCGTATTTTGCGCAGAGAAAATAACCCTTGTAGTTGACGTCGGTTACGAAATCAAAGGTTTCGGCGGTCATCTCTCTTAAATCGCCCGCCTTTGCAACGCCGGCGTTGGAAACGAATATGTCAAGTCCGCCGAATCTCTCAACGGTTGCGGTAACGAGGTTCTTTACGCTCTCTTCGTCGCTCACGTTTACGTACGCGAATGCGGCGCGCTTTCCTAACTTTTTCGCCGCCGCCTCGCCGGTTTCGGTGTTCATATCCGCAATCATGATGCTTGCGCCTTCAGCGTACATTTCCTCGGCGATTCCGAATCCGAATCCCTGAGCGCCGCCCGTAACTACGGCGATTCTGCCCGAAAGACGTCCGGGCGCCATGTCTCTGTCGTTGACCTTTTGTGCGGCAGTTTGTAATGCTTCTTCAAATGTCATGCCTGTTTCCTCCTGTAATTTTCTGCTTCCCAATGGGAAATAAATTCTATCATTTCATCCGACATCGGCTTCTGTCCGCCGAAAGAAGCGGTGTAGTGCGCTATGGTCTCGGCGCTCTTCCAGCTCTGCCTTGCAACCTCAGTATCGGGCAGGTTCGGACCCAGACCGCAGTAAACGATGTGGTCGGGCGTAAACGGGCGCGAAAGCGACGGCGGAACGTCGAGAGACGCGTCGTAGCCGGCTTCAATCGCCTCGTCGAGCTTTTCAAGCATGGAATTTAACATCCGACCTAACTTTTCGGGGTCGTCGGAGGCGAAAAATACGCCGTGATTCTGCAAAAGCACCGTGTCGGCACCTTCATTTATCTTTTCACGCACCTTCATCGCAAGAATATAGCCGGGACGGCATTCTTCTATCCACGCGGCATCGGGAAATAAGCGCTTTGCTTCTTTTTCGCCGTTTTTCGCGCATGTAAGGCCGTTTACCTTGTTTGGATGCAGGTGAAGAACGTAACGCTGAGGGAACAGGGCGTGAAGCAGCGTTTCAACGCTGGGACGCTTCTGTTCTTCGCCGGGCATGCGGGCAGCAAGTATGTCCGCAAGGAACGCCGCTTCGCGCGAAGCGTCCTCGTCCGGATAAACTTTTTTGGGAATTTCCATAAGTTTTGCCATATCGAGCGCGACGAATTCTTCGGCGCGTATGGTCGCAAGCGCCGTGCCCGAGCCCTTAACGTAAAGCACGCCGTTTTCTTTCATAGAGGTGTTGCCGCCTCCGGCAACGACAAGTTCGGGGTCCGCCCCGTAGAGATTGGAAAATGCCACTAAATTTTTCATTTTATATTTTACCTCCTGTTGAGTACAAATTTATAAAAAGCCCTTTTTCGCAAAAATACGCGGGCAAATTAAGTTTTCACAAAAGATTTATAAGGAAAAACGCCGTTACCGCCAAAATCATGACCGGCGAAAAAACGTATCGCAAAAGCTTGTGGAAGGTATATCCCGTGTCGGATTTCAAGCGGAACGGGGAAGTATAGAACTTTACTTTTCCGCTGTGAACAGTCGCTTCCACGGATTTTTTCATACATAATTTTTCAATTTGTCTCAGCCACAAAAGAAGGAATATCAAAGAAACAATCGTGAAAATGATGAGAATAAACGAAATTCCTATTTTTTCCGACTCTATAAACGTGAGCCGCGGCGAAAAATACACCGAAAAGACGTTATATATCGCGTGAAGAATCATCGACGGCAGACACGACGACGAAACGTGCGCAACGGCTGCCAGAATAAGCGCCGAGATGAAGTAAACGGGGAAGTACGCAAGATCTAAGTGTATGAGCGCAAACGCAAATGCCGACATAAAAATCGCGGTAAAACCGCCCGCTTTTTCGGCAATTTCCGGCTGGAACACGCCCCGAAAGAAGATTTCCTCGCATATTGCGGGAACCACCGCGTAGACGAGAATATAGACGAGCACGTTTTTCGAGGTAACGAACGCCATATCCGACTGCCTTACGGGAGAAAAGAAGTAGGAGACCGCGAATTTTCCCGAAGCGACGGAAAATATGAGAAGAAACAGCGAAATTACGATAAACGGAACGTAAGAATGAGAAAACGGCCTCATATAAAAGTACGCTGAACGCTCGGACAGAGGCTTGTACGCAAGCCTGAACACCAGAGCGGGAACAATGAAAATAAGCAGGTCGGAAAACACGCTCAAAACGTAGGAGGCGTTCTCCGAAAAGCCCCTAAACGCGCCCTGCGAGCGCAAAACGGCGTAAACAAGCGCCAATATGAAGGCGCAGGCATACATTACGTACACGGGAATAAAGCCGACCTCGTACTTTTTTACGACTTTCTGAACGTCGGCGCGCCTGAATTTGTAAAACCGCTCTTTTTTAGGTTGAACTTCGGTTTCGGGCGCGTTTTCGTCTATGTAATTTTCGTTTTTGACTATCTTGTCGAACTTTTTGTTAGCGGACAATTGTGTCTATCCCCATTTCCGTGAGTGTGAAATCGACGCTTCTGTCGTACCGCTTTTCCGTCGGAAGCGATTCTTCCGAAACGCACTCCGAAAAGCAGACGCCGACGGAAATCCCCTTGAATTTGCTCAAAAATCTGTCGTAATAACCTTTTCCGTAGCCGATTCTCTTACGCGCTTTGTCAAAGCACAGCCCCGGCACGACGCACAGGTCGTTTTCGCTTTTAAGCAGGTCGTATGCGGGCAGGTTTTCTTTCGGCTCGCAAATTCCGAATGCGCCGGGCTCAAGGTCGGAAAAAGACGAGACCTTGTAAAATTCAAGAACGCCTTTTTTGATTATTTTGGGAAAATATACGCCTTTTCCCGCATCAAACGCGGCTTCGATAAAGCCCGAAAGGTCCGGCTCGCTCTTTATTGCGGAGTAAACGAGCACGTTTTTGCAAAAATCGAAAGAAACTGTGCTTTTTAGACGTTCGCAGATGGAATTACTTGCTTCTTTTCGCTTTTCTTCGGGTATCGAGTCCCGAACGTCCGCGTATTTTTGCCTTAAAAGGCGCTTTTTCTCTTTTATGTCGGAAGTCGTCATTTTTTTATCTTGCGCAAATGGACGCGCGTACTTTTTCCGCTTCGTTTATGCCCCTGAGCGCCTTTATGAGCTCAAACGAGAACTCCTCCGACGCGCCCGCGGCTTTTGCCGTGATGATAAGTCCGTCCTTTACGACGTCGCTTTCAGGCTTTATAACCGCTCCGTTTTCCGAAAGAACTTCGAGCATGCTCGGATAGCATACGGCGCTTACGCCCTTAAGCAAGTTAAGACGTGCGAGAATCGTGGGAGCCGCGCAGATTGCGGCAACGTATATCTTTTTTTCGTAAGCTTCTTTGATTAAATTCATCGCTTTGGAAGATGATTTTATTCCGTCTACTCCGCCGAGTCCGCCGGGAAGAATAATCATTTCGGCGTCGTCAAGAGAAACCTTTTCGATATCGATGTCGGTGTTTACCGATATTCCGTGCCCGCCGGTAACGGAAGTTTTTCCGCCTATGCCGGCAAGGCAGACTTTTATTCCCGCGCGGCGCAGATAATCCGCCTGCGTGAGCGCCTCGATTTCCTCAAAGCCGTCGGCCAAAAATAAATATACCATATTATCACCCTTTATTTTTTAATAAAGCAAAATATTTGTCCTCAAGCGCTATGGGCGCATAGGACGTTTTCGACTGCCGCAAACCCTCGTCGCCGAGGTCGTCTTCTCTGTTTACGAATTTGTATTTTTCACAGGAATTTTTCAAAAACTCCGAGCAAATCGCGGGATAAATTCCGTGAATGTTGTATAAACCCTTTTCGGCGTGGATTATCACCGTGTCGGAGAAATCGTAATTGCTTGAAGCGAGCGTGTAGGCGCATAAATTTCCGGATATGCGTATCATTCCGCCTAAAAGTCCGAGGTCGAAGAAATTGTCAAGCATTCGTAAAACCGCTTCTTTTTCATGCGCAAGCGAATTTCCGGCGTCTCCGTTCAGGGCATACCATTTTTCGTTGAACTTTTTGCACTCTTCAATATCCGACGGGTCCTTTATTTCGGAATATGAATATACGTTTCCGTACAGCGAGAAGAATTTATGCAAATGGTTCTTTTTTGCGTGCAAATGATGTCCGTTAAACGTGCAAAGGCTTTCTTTTTCATATATGTAGTCGGAATAATCGCGGTCAAAATAAACCTTTTCGGCGCCGAATTCCAAAGCGATACGCTCGGCAAAATCCTTCGGCAGCAGGCTGAACTCGGTAACGGAGCCGCTTTGCGACGAAAAGTCGAGAATTTCCTGTATGGCGTCAAGCTGTCTTTCTCTTTCGGTCAGCGGAAAAAGATAGGTGTATTTTCCGTTTATTTTCATCCTTAAAACGACGCCGTCTTCAAAATCGGCATATTCCGTATTAAAAAAAATCTGCCACGCGAAAAGGTTCGCATAAGAGTATTCGCAGCTTTTAAGCTCCGGATAGCGCGACGCAAAACGCCGGTATTTTTCCGCATCGAGATTTTCAAAAGGGGAAAACGAAAGCATGAAGTGAAATCCTTTCGGCGCTCAGAAATTGATTTTCGATCTGACGAAGGAATAGATTTCGTCGTGGATGTCGGCAACAGAGCGCAACTTGCCTTCTTTTACGCAGTTTATTCTTTTCCATTTTTTGATTTCGGAAACGAGATTTGCCGCGTCGTAGCATTTTTTAAGATATTTTCCGCTTGATTCGTGAATGTCGGTAACGTGCGCGCTTTCGGCTTTTGCACGGCTAAGCATGAGCGCGTGCGAAATCTCCGGCGGCACGTCGAGAAATATGGTGTCGTCGGGGACGGGAAGCGAGAGCTTATTAAATTCAAAATCGTAAAGCCATGAAAGAAAATCGAGCTGTTCTTCTTTCGAATCGAGCTTCGACAGCTGATGAACGGCGTTTGAAGTCGTGTATCTGTCTAAAATCACGACGGTACCCGGTTCTTTTAGGTCCTTATACCAGTCGGTGCGGTATGAGAAATATCTGTCTACTGCAAAGAAGACCGAAGCGGCGTAGGCACTCGTGTCTTCGGGATTTTTACCCAGAGCGCCGTTCAGATATAGTTCCGCCGGCTTGCAGGCGTCGCTGCCGTAATTCGGAAAACGGACAAGACGGGTTTTTATCCCGTCTTTTTCAAGATGTTTACATAATTCGTTTACCTGAGTGGATTTTCCGGAAGCGTCGGGCGCTTCGATTGTAAGAAGATATCCCATATAGAAGACCTTTCCTTAAAAAAATGGAAAATTAAGCGAGCGTGCTGAAAAATTCCCTCATTTCGAGCGCTTTTCCGCAGCTCATCGCACCCTCGGGGCACTTTCCCGAAACGCATTCGGGGCCTGAGTTTTTGAAGAGTATGGGAGCAACGTTCTTTACGAGGCGGAGCATTTCGGTCGCAAGCGCCCGGATTTCCCACTGCGCGCGGTTGCAGCAGCGCAGGTTGAAGAAGTGGTAGAGCGAGCGCACGTTCATGGTCATCACGATTTTGGTGTCGCAGGCGTTGGAGAGCACGTATCTCGAGTCCTCGTTCGCCTTTTTCTGCGCGTTTTTGCTTGCGGTTTTGGGGTCTTGTCCCTCCGCTGTAAACGTCTTTTCATGCGCGGCGCAGAGGATGTCGTTCAATTTTTTGTATGTTTCGCGGTCGTCGTCCATGGCTTTGATGAAAAGCGCCTTTGCCTCGGGAATTTTCTCTATTTCGGGAGGCATTATGTATTCAAAATTCTCTTTTGATACGTATCTCTGGCTCTGTACGCTGTAGGAAGCGATTCTGTGGCGCGTCAGCTGGGCAAGAAGGGAACGCGATACTCCCTCTATCGCAAAAGTAAAGGACACGTGTTCGACGGGGCTTTCGTGTCCGAGCCCCATAAGCATATTTATAAAACTCTCGGTCTTTTCGGGAGTCATTTTTTCGAGAATGTCGTCGACTCCGACTGAGGAGTAGCAGAGTTTCGCCGCCGCGGCGATTACTCTGTCGGGGTTTGGCGTGTGCTCTAAAAGCTTAACTTTCATCATAATATACCTCCCGGCATGCCGATGCCTGCCGTAACCTTGCCGAGTTCTTCCTTGTTGTGTTTTTCAACCGTCTTTATGGCTTCGTTTACTGCCGCAACTATAAGGTCCTCTAAGGTTTCGACGTCGTCGGGGTCCACTATGTCATCGGCGATATTGATTTCAAGGATTTCCATCGTTCCTTTTATCTTTACGGTAACCGCGCTGCCGCCGGCTGAAATCTCGTGAACTTCCCCGTCGAGCTTTTCCTGAATAAGCTGCATGTCCTCCTGCATTTTCTGCGCCTGCTTCAACATTGCCTGCATGTTCTGAGGACCGGCGCCCATGCCTTTCGGTATTCTTGCTTTCATTGATGTGTCCCTTTCTTAAAGAAATTGTATTCCGAATAATATTTTAGCATATATATAAGTATAATTCAAGTATAAGAAAGCATATTATTTGTTTTTCTTCAACTTGATTATCCTGTCCCGTAATGCCGCCGCAAGTTCGAAATTGAGCGACGAAGCGGCCGCCTTCATCTGCTCGGTGAGCTCGGCGATAACGCGCTCGGTCTGCTTCGGGGAGAGTTTTTTTCCGCCCTTTGCGTCTTTTTCCTTTATCGCAAGGTCGATAATGTCGTGTACGTCTTTTTTTATCGTGTGCGGAATTATTCCGTGCTCCTCGTTGTATGCCGTTTGAATGTCCCTGCGCCGTTTAGTTTCGTCGATTGCGTTTTTCATTGAATCGGTTACGGTGTCGGCGTACATGATAACCTTGCCTGACGCGTTTCTCGCGGCGCGTCCTATGGTCTGTATGAGGGAGGTTTCGCTTCGCAAAAAGCCCTCCTTGTCGGCGTCGAGTATCGCGACGAGCGATACTTCCGGCAGGTCAAGTCCTTCACGCAAGAGGTTAATGCCGATAAGAACGTCGAAAACCCCGAGGCGCAGGTCGCGAAGCAGCTCCATTCTCTCTATCGTGTCTATCGAAAAGTGCATGTATCTGCACTTTATGCCGTAATTTCCGAGATATTCCGTCAGGTCCTCCGCCATCTTCTTTGTAAGGGTGGTTACGAGAACTCTCTCGTTCTTTTCGACGCGCAGATTGATTTCGCTTATAAGGTCGTCTATCTGGGACGCGACGGGGCGCACCTCGACTTCGGGGTCGACAAGTCCCGTCGGTCTTATAATCTGCTCTACAACCTGAGAGGATATGCTCTTTTCGTATTCCTGAGGCGTTGCGCTCACGAAAACCGCCTGGTTTATGCGTTCCTTGAATTCGTCAAAGAAAAGCGGTCTGTTGTCGTATGCAGAGGGCAGACGGAAGCCGTATTCTATGAGATTTTTCTTTCTCGCCCTGTCGCCGCCGCTCATTCCGCGCACCTGAGGCAGAGTAACGTGCGACTCGTCGACGAATAGCAGAAAATCCTTCGGGAAATAGTCGAGCAGCGTAAAGGGTGCGCTTCCGGCGGGTCTGCCCGACAAAACGCGGGAATAGTTCTCCACGCCCGAGCAGTAGCCGATTTCAGCGAGCATTTCCATGTCGTATCTCGTTCTTTCCTCGATTCTCTGCGCTTCGATAAATCTGTTCTGCGACTTGAAAAAGGCGACTCTCTCTTCCATTTCCGAGAGAATTTCGTCTATTGCGCGCTGCCGCTTGTCAAGCGAGGTTACGTAGTGGGTCGCGGGGTAGATAACCGCTTTGGAAAGCTTGTGAATGATGTTTCCGGTAACTATGTTTATTTCCGAAACGCTGTCTATCTCGTCTCCGAAAAACTCCACGCGTATCGCCTTGTCGTTGCTGTTTGATGGCAGAATTTCTATCGTGTCTCCGTGAACTCTGAACTTGTTTCGCTCGAGCACGAGGTCGTTGCGCTCGTACTGAATTCTGACGAGCGAGGAAATGAAATTGTCTCTCGAAACGGCAAGTCCCGGGTACGCGGAAACGACCATATTTTTGTATTCTTCCGGGTCGCCGAGCGTATAGATGCACGAAACGGAGGAAACGATAATCACGTCGCGTCGCTCGAAAAGGGAAGTCGTCGCGCTGTGGCGCAATTTGTCTATGTCGTCGTTGATTGAGGAGTCTTTTTCGATATATACGTCTTTTCCGGGAATGTACGCCTCCGGCTGATAGTAGTCGTAGTATGAAACGAAGAACTCCACGGCGTTTTCGGGAAAGAATTCCTTGAATTCGCTGCAAAGCTGCGCCGCGAGCGTCTTGTTGTGCGCAAGAACGAGCGTGGGGCGGTTTACGGAGGCGATGATATTCGCCATGGTAAACGTTTTTCCGGAGCCGGTAACGCCTTTGAGTACCTGATATTTCATGCCCGCGTCAATGCCGGCGCTTATCTTTTCGATTGCCTGCGGCTGGTCGCCGGTCGGCTTGTACGGAGAAACCAATTTGAACAAAATATCACCCCTCGTTTCACATTTTTATTATATCACAAACCGTCCGTCATTACAATAAAATAAAAAATATTTGCAATTATTTTTTTAATATGGTATAATAAAATTGCTGTAGAATGTAAACCTATATTTATGAAAGGAAAAAGTCATGAATAAAAACGACAAACTGTTTTCTTTGGCTTTCAGAGGATTTGATCAGAGCGAGGTGCTCGCATACATCGAAACCCTTGACAACGCTATGAAAAAGGCGAATAAAGAAAATCAGGACAAGATCGAAGAAATGAATTCCGAAATCGAAAAGCTCAAAAAAGCTTTGGCGGAAAAGGAAGAGGAGCTTCTGAGTCTGGAAGAAAAAGAAAATGAGATAAAGGAACTTAAAGAAGAGCTTGCGAAAATCACCGAGGACAACGAAAACCAGAGAGAAGCAATCGCTTCCCAGGGTGATGAACTCTTAAAAATCAAAGAGGAAAACGATAAGCTTAAAGCGTTTGTCGAGCAGGCGAAAATAAAGAACGAGGCGCTTGAAGAAAACTCCAAGGAATACGCGTCTATTGTCGCCGACGTCAACAATATCCTCTCGGAAGCGAGAAGAAAAGCGTCGGAACTCGTAAAAAACGCGAGCGACAAGTCGGAAGAAATCATTGCCGAAGCAAAATCGAAGGCGAAAGAAGAAGCGGAAGCGATTATCTCCAAATCCGACGAAATGCTCAACGAGAATATGAGAAAAGTAAAGTATCTCTACAGACGCAGAGACGAGCTTGCCGAAATATTCAAGGAACATAAGGCGAAAGTCGACGACTTCTTCTCGTCGGTAAACGAGTCCATAGATAAAGACAAAAAGCAGTAAAAGGTGGACGCATGGCAGTTTTTTACGTTGACAGTTCGGATTTGAAGGAAAAAATCCCCGACATTCGCGTGCGCGACGAGGTTTTTCTTTCGGGAACCGTCTATACCGCAAGAGACGCGGCTCATAAGAGGATAAAGGAACTCATTGAAAATAAAAAACCGCTGCCGTTTGAACTTGACGGAGCGGTAATCTATTACGCCGGCCCCACGCCCGAAAGACCGGGGGCGGTTATAGGTTCATGCGGTCCGACGACGTCTTCGAGAATGGACGAATATCTTCCGCTTTTTATGGGAAACGGACTTCTGGCGACGGTAGGCAAGGGACCGAGGTCGAAAGAGGCGGCTAAAGCAATCGTAAAGCACGGCGGCATATACCTTTGCGCAATAGGCGGCGCGGGAGCGCTTGCCGCAATGAGCGTCAAAAAGGCGGAAGTTATTGCATTTGAAGACCTGGGCTGCGAATCGGTAAAAAAACTGACGGTGGAGAATTTTCCGCTGATATGCGCGGTTGACTGCAAGGGAAACAGTATTTTTCAATAAAAATCGAGGTAAAATATGAAAATTAAAGAAGGATTTGTGCTGAGAAAAGTTTCCGACGCAAACGTTGTTATCGCGACGGGAAAAGCGGCGTTTGAATTCAACGGAATGATAACGCTCAACTCCACGGGAGTTTATCTCTGGGAGGAGCTCGAAAAGGGCTGTGAAAGCAAAGACGAACTCGTCGGAAGAATGCTTGAAGAGTATTCGGTCGACCCGGAAACCGCAAAAAGAGACGTTTACGCATTCGTAGAAAAACTTGAAAAAGCAAATATTCTGGAATAAACAAAAACCGCGTTGCAAAACGCGGTTTTTAACATGTCGTCTTCCATAAATTTTTGTAGTAATTCTGCGTCCTGTGCTCCGCAAACGATATGACGAACGGAAGTCTCAGCGCTCCCGTATGTATGGGTATCCCGACGCGGCGGTAGCCGAAAAACGCGGGCGGAAGCTTTGTTACCACGTCGTTTCCGTTGATAAAATCAAGGGTTTTGAACACGCGCCTGTTGTAAGACCTCGCAAACGCGCCGTTTCCGACGCGCGGACAGCCGTAAACGTAAACCTCGATGTCCTTTTTCTTGAAATTGTACTGTAAATCGACGGCGCAGAGAATTGCGGCGGCGCCGCCCAGAGAATGCCCCGTTATGATGATTTTGCAGGAGTTTTCGGGTATTTTTTCGTGGATTTTTTCCCGCACCGACTTGTAGGTCGCCAGAAACCCCGAATGCACCCTTATTTTCGACGAAAAATTGTCGTACGGAATGGCTTTTTTCCAAAATTTAAAGTTGTATTTCCAATTTGTAGTCGAATCGGTGCCCCGAAAAGAAATTATGACGAGGTCCTTTCGCTTGCGAAGGAAGCATTCCGTATCGCTTTTTTCGGATTTTATGAAAAGCACCTCGCTGCAGCCGCATTCGGGCTGGTTGTCGCCGTAGGCGACGGAAGAAAGCTCAAGCATCCTCAGCATATCCGCTTTGTTCATGTTTTTCCCTCCCAAAGCAGTATATTCCGGAAACAAAAAAATGATATGGGAAATTTAACATTAAAATCACATAACTTACACAAAAAGGCGTTACACTTACTTTGAAAACAGTATAAGGAGAATAATAATGTATAAAATTCTTGTTGTCGACGACGAAGAGGGAATCCGCGAAATAATCAAAAAATACGCGCAGTTCGAGGGATATACCGTCGACGAAGCGCAAAACGGCATGACGGCGATAGATAAGTGCTCCGAAAAGGACTACGACATCATCATTCTCGACGTCATGATGCCCGACCTCGACGGATTTTCCGTGTGTAAGGAGATAAAGAAGCACAGAACCGACGTGCCCGTAATAATGCTTTCCGCAAGGGGCGAGGAATACGACAGAATACACGGCTTTGAAGTGGGCGTTGACGACTACGTCGTAAAGCCGTTTTCTCCGAAGGAACTCATGATGCGCGTGTCGGCGGTGCTCAAAAGGAAGAATAACATCTTCGACGACGCGTTTGAATATAAGGGACTTAAAATCGACTTCGGCGGCAGAATTGTTTACGTCGACGGCGAGAAGAAGGACCTTACGCCCAAGGAATACGACCTGCTTTTGTACCTTATTAAGAATAAGGGAATCGCGCTCACGCGCGAAAAACTCATAAGCAACGTGTGGGGCTACGACTTTTACGGCGACGACAGAACGCTCGACACGCATATAAAACTGCTGCGGAAAAATCTCGGCGAATACAGCGAACTCATAGTTACGCTCAGAGGGGTAGGATACCGTTTTGAAACAAAATGAAGAGGTAAAAACCAAAAAGGGAATGCGCGTGCGCTGGAAAATATTTTTCAGCATAATTTCCGTCGCAATCATACTCCTCTTTGTGCTTTACGGCTTCCAGGTGTTTTTGATAGACAGCTTTTACCGGTATTTCAAGACAAACGAGCTCAAAGACACCACAAATAAAGTCATATCGCGCATAGAAGCCGAAAACTACGAAAAAGAACTCGATAAAATCATCGTCGACGGCGAAGTCAACGTCAGAATAATCGAAACTTCAAGCTTCGAAAACCTGTATTTCGGCGGAAGCGGCAGGGTTTCGGCGGCATACGACGTCGGAAGCTTCGAACTGCTTAAACTCTACGACCTCGCGCTCGAAAACGGCGGGGAATATTTGCAGTGCTACTCCTACGATATGGAAAAGGAGCCGCTGTCGCCTCCCGAAAGAAGCAATAATAAAAAGGATGCACCCGGAAATGAAAATCGGGAAATGGATACCGAAAGCGACCTCGAAACCGATACCGAAAACAGTAAGGACGAGTTTCTGGAGAGGATTAAGGAATCGTCCGAAATAGGCGTCCGGTTTTTCATTTCGGGACCTCCCGCGTTTTTCAGAAACGGCAACTACGTCGACGACCTTTTGTTCGTAAAGCTCGTAACCACGGCTGAAAATAAGGAACTCATGGTTGTCTCCGACGTAAAGATAACGCCGCTCGACTCAACCATAAAGATTTTGAAGCTCCAGCTCGCCGCGGCGGCGGTGATAGCCGTTTTAGTAACCCTCGCCGTGTCGTTCTTCATGTCGAAATATATCTCAAAACCGATAGTCGATATAAATAAATCGGCATACGAGCTCGCAAGAGGCAAGTTCGATACCGAATTTTCGGGCAAGGGCTACCGCGAAATAGAGGAACTCAGCGATACGCTGAATTATACGACCAAGGAACTCGGAAAAGCCGATAAATTCAGACGCGAACTCATAGCAAACGTCTCGCACGACCTGCGCACGCCGCTTACCATGATAGGCGGGTACGCCGAAATGATGAGGGATATCCCAAGCGAGAATAACGAAAAGAACTTAGACGTCATCATCGACGAAACCCACCGCCTGACCGGCTTTGTAAACGATATACTCGACCTTTCCAAACTCCAGAGCGGAATAGACAGTATAAACGCCGAAAAGGTAAACCTCAACGAAATGCTCACCGCCATAAAGGACAGGTATAACTCCGTTCTCGGCGGCAGCGGCTATACCACCGAGTATACGGCGGATAAAGAGGCGTTCGTAAAGTGCGACGAAAAGAAAATCTCAAGCGCGTTTTATAACCTCATGGATAACGCCGTCAACCATACGGGCGGCGATAAGAAAGTTAAAATCACCCAAAAGACCGCGGGAAATAAGGTCAGAGTCGAAATCTCCGATTCCGGAGAGGGAATCCCCAAAGACGAGCTTCCGTATATATGGGACAGATACTACCGCGCAAAAGAGAGCCATAAACGCTCGGTTGTCGGCTCTGGCATAGGTCTTTCGATAGTGAAATCCGTGTTCGAGGCGCATAAACTGCTCTACGGAGTCGAATCTGGCGAAACCGGCACGGTTTTCTGGGTGGAATTCGATATTGAAAACTGAAAATCGACGTTTTGTTGTTGAAAAATACAAAAAGATTTTGTATAATAGGCATAGCAAATAACCGGAGATGAAGCAAATGACCAAAAAGAACGTTCTTCCGACCTATACGCTCAGCGAAGAACTCATAAATTCAATATCACACGGCATAGGAACGGGACTTGCCGTAGCGGCGCTCGTGCTGTGCGTCGTGCACTCCGCCCTTTACGGAAACGCGTATTCCGTCGTTTCCGCGGCAATTTACGGCTCGTCGCTTATAATCCTTTACTGTATGTCGACGCTTTATCACGCCATAACAAACAGAACGGCGCGAAAGGTGCTCAGGGTGTTCGACCATAACTCCATATTCTTTCTGATAGCGGGCTCCTATACGCCGGTAACGCTCGTTACACTCCACGGACCGCTCGGCTGGACGCTTTTCGGAATAGTGTGGGGCTTTGCGATACTCGGAATAATCTTAAACTCAATAAGCGTCGAAAAATTTAAAAAATTCTCGATGGTCTGCTATATAGCGATGGGCTGGTCGGCGGTAATAGGCGCGAAAGCGATATTTGAGAATATGCACCCGGCAGGCCTTGTGCTTCTGCTTCTCGGCGGACTCTTCTATACCGGCGGAATAGTGTTCTATAAGCTGAAAAAATATAAGTATATGCATAGTATCTGGCACTTTTTCGTGCTCGCCGGCAGTATATTCCATTTTTTCTGCTTCTACCTCTACGTCCTGCCCGTAAACCTGCTTTGAAATTGAAAAATGATGAAACCCGATGGCTTCTGCCATCGGGTTTTTCTATTTGAAAATGTTGACAAAAAGGCGATTTACCGTTATAATAAAGGTGCTACATAAATTTCCTCAATTTCATAACTGCCAAAGTGGCGTTTTTGCTCTCGGC
>JAGADB010000085.1 GCA_017613815.1 Clostridia bacterium
AAGTTACGTCAAGAGTCTGCGACGGCTGCCTTGAAAACTTGTTTCTTAAAACGTTTACTGCAAATAACAGACAAATAATTACAATGCTTATTATAATTATGTCTATTACGTTGAATTTTACGTTTGTCTTTGTGTTTTTCATGGAATTACTCCTTTATTATACTATACTGCGGTAGTAATCCGCTGTGATGGCCTCTTCCTTTGCGTTTTTGGCTTCCATAACCCCCAAAAGAAGAACGAGTATAAACAACATTACCGAATTGAGCGAAAGAAGGTAATTTGTAAAATGAGAGTATATTATAAGCGCGAGAACCGACGTTACAAGAGAAAGGCATTTAAGTCTCGGCTCATTGTTGAGCGAATACGCAAGCGGCTTGGTTATGAGATATACTATGAAAATCACGGTAATTGCCGCAAGCGGAATACCCACTGCCATATTTATATATGCAAGCGTGCCGTTAATTGAGACGTCACGCGTTCCGCCGCTCTGATTTGCGTATTTTGCCGCATTTGAAACCGCATTGGAACCGATTCCCGAACCGGCGAACCAGAAACGGGCAAGATATGAAAATACAAAATTGTATATTTCGTTGGATTTTGATATGAAGTTCAGGCGGAAAACGGGAATTATCTGAAGTAATTTTAAGAAATAATATACCGCCGCGGTAATAATAATTATAAAAGGACTTATTTTGTAATATACGATGGCGGTAATTATTACAAAAGCAAGCAGCAGCGCAAATATTGCGCTGTAAGACGACGATGCCGTTAAGGCGATTACAAGGGCAAGTATGCAGACAAATGCGGAAAACGCTTTCTTTTTGCGGTACTCTGCGAGAATAACCGGCAGAACCGCAATCGAAATTGCAACAAGCATGCTTCTGTAATCGGATATTTTGTCTATGTAACTGAGAATTGCTTTGGGCGTATAAATCGAGAAAACGTCTGAAAAGGCGGGGTATTTCGATAAAATAACGGCAAAAGCCGATATAAATCCCGAAATGCATAGCGCTTTTATACATTTTCCGACAAGCGCAGACGATGAAACGAGCATCGTTACCGATACCGAGAAAAAGATTATATTGAATACAATTAAAGCGTATTTTGCTGCGGAAGTTCCGAAAGAGGACAGAGAGTTTACAAAGAAAACAAGCCCCATAAGAAGAACTATCGCCGAATATACGTTTATATTGAGAGGACGTTTTCCGCGTATCAGTTTAGAAAAATGCGAAAGAATGGTTGACGCGAATATAAAGAGCAGCTCGTAAGTTCCGAGAAATGCTATAGACATAAACGCAAGAATTATTCCGTTTTCTGGTTTTGTTAGTATGAGCGAAAGAACGACTAAGGCAAGTACGCAGATAATGAATAATTTCGGGGATACGACGTATGAAAGTATACCTGAAAGAAGACCGAAAATCATATATTCCGCCGATAAATTCATCGGCTTTGTCTTTATCTGTATTCTGTTTACCGAGAGAACTTCAAAAAGAACGTAGGAAGCAATTTTGCTGTTGTAAATGCAGCTGAAAAGACTTTTTGACCTGAACGGTAAAATTATCAGCGATATTATGAGCACCAAAGTTGCGTAAATAAACGTGTTCGACATAAGAAGCGCAGATAGGGGAGACGTTCTGTTTGTGATGAGCGCGCTTATGATTATTCCGCCGTGAAACAATCCGAATATTCCGAGGGACGTAAGATTTGACGATAAAACACGCTTTGAAATAAAATCAAAAAAGCGTAAAATCGGACTTTTTTCAGAGAGCTCTGCGGTTTTGAGCTTGAATTTTAGAAAACTGCCGTTATAAGACTGTATTTTAGAGAATAGGGAGCAAATAAAACTGCTTTTCCAAAGTTGAGAGATTTTTTCGGAGTTAAAGAAACGCGCAAACGCAGAATTACTGCCGAAAATTCTCGATAAAAACGAAAATCCTCCCGCTTTTTTACTGTTTGTTTCGGATGTACTGCCGCGCATATCTTTTCACCGCCTTACTTTGTGTTTTTGAGATATTCAAGATAAAGTATATCGTCTTTTGTAAGATTTGCTTTTTTGAGCAAATCGGGTCTGTTTTTTAACGTGTATTGAAGCGACATTTGCCGCTGCCATTTTTTAATCTGCGCATGGTCGCCGTTGCGGATAACTTCGGGAACCTCAATGCCATCATATACCGCAGGTTTGGTATATTGAGGATATTCCAAAAGTCCGCTTGCTATGCTTTCGTTCTCGTAGCATTCGCTGTCGGGAAGAACTCCGTCAATAAGACGGGATACCGCGTCAACAACTATTGCGCTTGGGAGTTCTCCTCCCGTAAGCACGTAATCTCCCACGGATATTTCCTCGTCGATAAATTCGTCAAGTACTCTCTGGTCCACGCCTTCGTAGTGCCCCGAAAGAATAACGAGGTTGTCGTACTCTTTTAGTCTTGCCGCCGTTTCGTGATTGAAAAGCGTTCCTTTCGGAGACATATATATTCTTAAAGTCTTTCCCGAAAGACCGCTTGTCGACGCCTTGAAGCAGTCGTAGAGCGGCTGCGGCGCCATAACCATACCGAATCCGCCGCCGTACGGCGTGTCGTCGACGCGCTTATGTTTGTCGGTGGAGTAATCTCTTATGTTGAAATAATCCACGCTTATTATTCCGGCGCTTTGCGCTCTGCCTATAATGCTCGAATCGAGATAAGGCTTTATTACTTCGGGAAACAGCGTTAAAATTCTGAATTTCATCAGCGAATCTCCTCGGCGTTGTCTATGAGCCCGGGAATGGGGCGTATAAAAATGCCTTTGTCAATATCTATTTTTATGACTATTTCGCTTACCGCGGGAATGAGGTATTCTTTATCTTTGTTTTTTACGGTATAAATATCCGAAGCGCCTCTGTTGAATACTTCGGTGAGCTTGCCGTAAACCGTGCCGTCGTCGATATTGATAACGTCAAGACCGATTATATCGTCTATAAAATATCTGTCCTCGTCGAGCTGCATATCGTTTCTGTTGATGTATAAAATTCTGTTTCTGTATTTGTCGGCTTCACCTGCATTGTCAATTCCTTCGAGCTTGAGATATACGTATCCGTTGTAAACCTTTGCAGAAAGCACTTTTATTTCTTTTTCGCCGCGGCTGTCGAGAAAAAAGCGCGAAAAAGAACAGAACGCCTGGGGTGTGTCGCAGTAACTGTCGACTTTGAGCTCTCCAGAAAGACCTCTTTTGTTTATGATTTTTCCCGCTTCAAGAAATGTTTTCATTTTTTTACTCCGATTTGTTTTTTATGTAGACGTTGGTATCCCAGGCGGGAACGTACGGAAAATGCCTGATATACATCTCAAAATCACCGTATTTTTCCGCAAGATATAAGGGTATTTCAAACATATCCTCGCTTCTGTGATATATGGCGCAGGAAATAACCGGACGGCACTTTTCTATTGTCTTTTGAAGTCCGCAAAGCGCCTTCATGTCGGAACCTTCCGCGTCAATATTTATATAATCCGCGTTTTTGACGTAATCGTCTGCTGTTACCGCTTTAATTTCAACGGGTTTGAGCCCCGCGTGGTTTGTCGTATATGCGCTGTTTCTGCCGGAGCGCGAATAAAAAGTAAGAGTTTCGTTCTTGTCCCAGGCCGCCGCGTTTATTAAGTTTGCGGGAATATTAAGCGATTTTGCATATTCGCTTAATTTTGCAAAATTTTTTATATCGGGCTCAAAAGCGGTTACCGAATTTACGTCTTTTACAAACGAGAGATATTCTCTTATCGTGTCGCCGTTGTATGCGCCTATATCTACATAATCCGAGTGTGCTTTCGGCTTTATTATCGACGAATACGCCTCGTTTATTGAGGTTTCACATTCTTTTAAAAGGTCGATTCTGCCCGTCAGCTTGTGTTTTATAACGTTACAGTAAACTTTCTTTGATATATCGTCTGAAAGCATGGAATATACCTTGTTAAATTTGTCAAAATTTTCCTTAAAAAACGTGCCGTCGAACAAATTTGAACCGAAAACGGGAACATCCGGCGCATATACTTCGTCTGTTTCACATAGATTATATATTTTATCCATAACGCTGTCAAGTTTTGTTGCAAACGATACTAAAATGACGGGATCCTGAAACTCCGCCTTTATGTCGGAATACTTTTTAACTGTAAAGCCTCTGAACGACTGATAGCGCACGAACTCATCGCTTGCGAATACTCCCGAAATCTCTATTCTGCGTTTTTCGCATACGTCAAGTATCTTGTCCGCGCCGTCGCCCATGCCGTACAGTACTATATTTTTATTTGTATTTTCAAGATATGTCCATAAATCGGTAATTTCAAGAAGGTCTTCAAGATTTTTCATTTGTTCTCTCACAATATTTACAAATAAATAATACGTATAAAATATATATTCTGTAATATTATATCATAAAGTATCGAATATATCAAGTTGTGCGTCGGTTCGTTTACCCGGGGTGAAATACCATGAAAAAAGCAATAATTCTGTTTTTTATATTTGTTATACTGCTTTGCGCAAACGCTCATGCTTTTGCGGACGTTGTTACGCCCGAAAGCACTTTTCGCGACGTCTATACAGTATCATACAGAATATCCGAAGGTCTTTCTTATACTCGCTCGATTTTAGATAACGCAAGCGGAAACAACAGGGAATACGTTTTGGAGTACGTCCCGAATAATGACACGAAAATCGCGTTTGCCTCGGGAAAATACCTGTATTCCGCTGATTACATAAGAAACCTTGCAAAATATGAAGAACCGGAT
>JAGADB010000086.1 GCA_017613815.1 Clostridia bacterium
AAAATGACAATCAAACCACTTTTGGACAGAGTTGTTCTCAAACAGGCTGAAGTTGAAGAGACCACAAAGAGCGGCATCATTTTAGCTTCAAGCGCACAGGAAAAGCCGCAGGTTGCCGAAGTTATCGCAGTAGGTCCCGGCGGAGTTGTTGACGGCAAGGAAGTTGTAATGCAGGTCAAAATCGGAGACAGAGTTATTATCGGAAAATATTCCGGAACCGAAGTAAAGCTTGACAACGAAGAATATACAATTGTACGTCAGTCAGACATTCTGGCTGTTGTGGAATAATATAGGAGGAATAGATTATGTCAAAAGAAATTCTTTACGGCGAGGAAGCTCGCAAAGCCTTACAGGCAGGTATTGACAAACTCAGCAATACCGTTAAAATCACGCTCGGACCGAAGGGCAGAAATGTTGTTCTTGACAAAAAGTACGGTTCTCCCCTCATCACGAACGACGGCGTAACAATTGCGAAGGAAATTGAGCTTGATGACGCTTTTGAAAATATGGGCGCACAGCTCGTAAAAGAAGTTGCTACAAAGACAAACGATATTGCAGGCGACGGTACGACAACCGCAACGCTTTTGGCTCAGGCTCTTGTTCGTGAAGGTATGAAGAACGTTGCCGCCGGCGCAAATCCGATGATTGTTAAGAAAGGAATCAAAAAGGCGGTTGACGCTGCCGTTGAATCCGTAAAGTCAGGTTCAAAGCCAATCTCGTGCTCTGCCGACATTGAAAGAGTTGCAACCGTTTCTGCTGACGATGCATTTGTCGGAAAGCTTATTGCAGAGGCTATGGAAAAGGTTACTGCCGACGGCGTTATTACCGTTGAGGAATCAAAGTCTGCCGATACTTTCTGCGAAGTCGTTGAAGGCATGCAGTTTGACAGAGGATATATTTCGCCTTATATGGTAACCGATACCGACAAGATGGAAGCCGTTCTCGACGACGCGCTCCTTCTCATTACCGACAAAAAGGTATCGAATATAAACGATATTCTCCCGCTTCTCGAGCAGATACTCAAAGAGGGCAACAAGCTCGTTATTATCGCGGAAGACGTTGAGGGCGAAGCGCTTTCGACGCTTATCGTTAACAAACTCAGAGGAACGCTTAACTGCGTTGCCGTAAAGGCACCGGGATTCGGCGACAGAAGAAAGGAAATGCTTACCGATATCGCAATTCTGACGGGCGGCGAAGTTATTTCTTCCGACCTCGGACTTGAACTCAAGGACACGAATATTTCTCAGCTCGGCAGAGCACGCCAGGTAAAAATCAATAAGGAAAACACTATTATCGTCGGCGGTCAGGGCGATCCCGAACAGATAAAGGCAAGAATAGCGCAGATTAAATCGGGAATTGAGACGACCACGTCGGAATTCGATAAGGAAAAACTTCAGGAAAGACTTGCAAAGCTTTCCGGCGGCGTTGCCGTAATCAAAGTCGGCGCTGCAACCGAAACCGAAATGAAAGATAAGAAGCTTCGTATAGAAGACGCTCTCAACGCAACCAAGGCGGCAGTCGAAGAGGGAATAGTTCCCGGCGGCGGCACGGCATTTGCAAACATTCTTCCCGACATAATGACGCTGCTTTCCGAAACCGAAGGCGACGAAAAGACCGGCGTTTCCATTGTCGTTAAGGCGCTTGAAGAACCGATAAGACAGATTGCTTTTAACGCAGGCAAAGACGGCTCAGTCGTTCTCGACAAGATAATTGGAAGCAAGGAAAAGGGATTCGGCTACGACGCATACAACGACAAATTCGTCGATATGATGACGGCCGGCATCGTGGATCCTACCAAGGTATCGAGAAGCGCCCTTCAAAACGCGGCTTCAATCGCGTCCATGATACTCACGACGGAAGCTCTTGTTGCCGACAAACCGGAACCCCCGGCACCTCAGGCAGCCCCCGCTCCCGGAATGTATTAATATTTACAAAAATAAAAAAATCTCGCGAAAGCGAGATTTTTTTATTGTTATTTCAAAGTTACCACGGTAACTCCAGCGTCGCCCTCACCGAACGAGCCGGAGCGGAACGAGGATACGCGTTTGTCGTGTTTGAGATAGTCCCATAGCGCCTTTCTGAGCGCTCCCGTACCTTTTCCGTGAATTATTCTTACGGTGGGAAGGGAAGAGAGTATCGCGTCGTCTAAAAATTTGTCGATAACGAAAATCGCGTCGTCGCCCGTCATTCCGCGCACGTCTGTTTCGGAGTGCGCTTCCGACGCTTTTTTGGGAGTTTTTGATGCGGTTGTTTTTTCCTTTTTGCCGTCTTCTATGAGGCGGAGTTTTGATATTTCCGTTTTGATTTTTGCGCTTCCGAAGGTTACCGTTGCATTTTTACCGTCAAGCGACGCTATAATGCCCGTCTTTCCGAAGTCCTCAACTCTTACGCTGTCGCCGACGGCGTAATCGCGCGGCGGAATGTATTGTTCTTCTATTTTTTCGGCAACAGTTAGGTCGGAGCTTGCGTAACCGAGGGATTTCCGCACGTTTTCACGCGATTTTTCAAGCATTTCCTTGAAATCGGAGGAATCCTTTTTCTTTTGTATTTCCTGAAGCTCCGAAAATACGTAATCGGCGGAGCTTCTTGCGCGTTCAAGCAGTTCTTTTGCCTTTTTTTCGGCGTTTTGCGTCTCTTTTTCTATTCTTTCGTTGAATTCCTTGCGCATTTGTTCCGCTTTTTCATACATTTCTTGTGAATGCGCAAGGTTCTTTTCAAGCGCGTCCTTCTTCTTTTCAAGGTCGATGCGCTCTCTTTCGAGCTTTCCTATAAGTCCTTCAAACGAGCGCGTGCCGTTGTCGATTTTTGCCTTCGACGCTTTGATAATGTCCTTTGAAATGCCGAGCTTGCTCGCTATCGCAAAGGCGTTAGACTTTCCGGGAAGTCCGATGATAAGGCGGTAGGTCGGTTTAAGTGTTTCGACGTCAAACTCGCACGAAGCGTTTGAAACGCCCTTTGTTTCGAGCGCATACGCTTTGAGTTCTGCATAATGCGTTGTGGATGCGCACAACGCCTCGCAGGAAGTAACTCTTTCGAGAATCGACTGCGCAAGAGCCGCGCCTTCTATCGGGTCTGTGCCGGCGCCGAGCTCGTCGAACAGTATAAGGGAGTCCGGCGTAAATTCGCGGAGAATTTTCACGATATTTACCATATGCGCCGAAAAAGTCGATAACGACTGCTCGATAC
>JAGADB010000087.1 GCA_017613815.1 Clostridia bacterium
ATAAAATTTATACATAGGGAAGGAAATTGCCATGATAGACAAGAAAAAAATGTCGGACTTTTCACTCGAATCGAAATTCGTACACGGCTATGACGGAATAGACCCGCTTACCGGCGCCGTAAGTTTTCCTATTTATCAGACTTCCACTTATAAAAACCCGGCGCTCGGTTCGGATATAAAATATACCTATACCCGCAGCGGCAACCCCACGAGAAACGAGCTTGAATGCGCTATCGCCCTTTATGAAGGCGGTACCGACGGCTTTGCATTTTCGACGGGTCTTGCGGCTGTTCTTTCGGTGTTCTCGCTGCTTAAAAGCGGCGACCACGTAATCATCTCCGACGACATTTACGGCGGAGTTCACAGACTCATAGAGGAGCTGTGGAGGGATTACGGCGTTGAATTCGATTACGTCGACATAGGCGACGTAGACGCGGTAAAGAAGCTCGTAAAAAAGAACACAAAGATGATTTACGCCGAAACGCCTACCAACCCTATGATGAAGGTTGCCGACATAAAGGCGCTTTCCGAAATATCAAAGCCGATAGGCGCTTATCTCGTAGTGGATAATACCTTCCTTACGCCGTATTTCCAGAGACCGATAGAACACGGCGCGGATATCGTAATACACAGCGCCACGAAGTATCTTGCGGGACACCACGATACCATGGCGGGACTCGTCGTAGTAAACGACGAAAAGACGGCGGAGAGAATAAAACTCATACAGAAGACGGAAGGCACCGGACTTGCGCCGTTTGACTGCTGGCTGCTCTTGAGGGGTATGAAGACGCTTGAACTGCGCATGAAGAGACACGAGGAGAACGCAATTAAAATCGCGTCCTGGCTCAAAAACAATAAAAACGTCGAAAAGGTTTATTTCGTAGGACTTCCCGAACACCCGTCGTACGAAGTAACAAAGCGCCAGTGCTCGGGCTTCGGCGGAATGCTTTCCTTCACGCTGAAAGACGAAAAAATGGTCGAAAAAGCGCTTTGCGGATATAAGATGATAATGTTCGCCGAAAGCCTCGGCGGTACGACTACGCTTATCACCTATCCCATGACGCAGACTCACAATTCCGTGCCGGAAGAGGTAAGAAACAAGCTCGGAATTACAAATAAGCTCATAAGACTTTCCGTAGGCATAGAGCCGGCGGAGGATATAATAAAGGACCTCGAATCGGTGCTCGGAAAGAACGGATAATATGACGTTTGACTTAAAATTTACAAAGATGCAGGCGTACGGTAACGACTACGTCTATATCGAAACGATAACACAGAACATAAAAAACCTGAACGAACTTTCGAGATTTCTGTCCGACAGGCATTACGGCGTGGGCGGCGACGGCATGATACTTATATGCCCGTCAAATATCGCTGATTTCCGTATGCGCGTATTCAACCCCGACGGAACGGAAGCCGAGATGTGCGGCAACGGTATAAGAAGCGTCGGAAAATACGTTTACGATAAGGGATTTACGACAAAGACCGAATTCACCGTCGAAACTCTCGGCGGAATAAAGCGCATCTATCTCGACGTAAAAGGCGGAAAAGCCGTAAATATCACGGCTGAAATAGGCGCCCCGATACTTGAAGCCAAAAGAGTGCCGGTGCTTTGCGAAACCGAAAAGTGTATAGACTACCCCGTAAGACTCGGAGATAAGGACTTCATAACCACCGCGATTTCGCTCGGAAACCCGCATTGCGTAACCTTTATCGACGACGTTGATAACTTCGAGCTTGCAAAATACGGACCGCTTATGGAAAACCATAAGATTTTCCCGAGAAGAGTCAACGCCGAATTCTGCGAGGTCGTAAATAAAAGGACCTTGAAGCTGAGAACGTGGGAGAGGGGAACGGGCGAAACGCTCGCGTGCGCGACGGGCTGCTCTACGTGCGTTGTCGGCGGAGTTCTTACTGGCAGATGCGAGAGAAAGACGGAGGTTCACCAGATAGGCGGCATAACGCTTATCGAATGGGAAGAAAAAACCGATAACATATATATGACGGCGCCGAGCAAAATAGTTTTCGACGGCACGGTGCCGCTTGACAGCGAGGTGTATGGCGCTTGAATTTAAGCGGTTTGATAAAGGATTTCGGAGAACTTGCGCTTGATAAAAAGATACGCACGGACTCCGAAATAAAGGGTATTGCATACGATTCGAGAAAAGTAAAGGACGGGTACGCTTTTACGGCGGCAAAGGGCGCCGTAACCGACGGACACGATTATATAGACGGCGCCGTTAAAAACGGCGCTTCGGCAATTTTCTGCGACAGTAAAGAAGCGTATGAGATTTACAGCGAAAAGTATAAAGACGTGAATTTCATCCTCACCGAAAATTCGAGAAAAGCGCTTGCGCTCGCTTCCGCCGAGTTTTTCGGAAGACCTGCTGACAAAATGACGCTCATCGGCATTACCGGCACCAAAGGCAAGACGAGCACGTCGTTCATGGTGTCGCACATACTCGAAAAAGCGGGAATCCCGTGCGGAATAATCGGAACGACCGGCATATATTACGCGGGAAATTACGAATATATAGACAACTCCACACCCGAAAGCTACGAGCTCCACAGACTTTTTGCCGAGATGCTTAAATGCGGCGTGAAGCACTGCGTAATGGAGGTGTCGTCCCAGGCGCTCATGCTGCACCGCGTTTACGGAATGCACTTTGACACGGCGGTGTTCACGAATATTTCCCCCGACCACATAGGAGAGGGCGAGCATAAGAGCTTCGGCGAATATATAAGCTATAAGGGACAGCTTTTCACAATGTGTTCGAAAGCGTCGATAAACGCCGACAGCGATAAAATCGACTTTATAAAGGATATTATAGAGAAAAACAGCGTTCCTTGCGTTTCCTTTTCGTGTAAAGACGAAAGCGCCGACTATTTCGGCTGCGACGAGAACTTCTATATCGATACCGATATGAAAACCGAGTTTACCTTAAAGGCAAAGGGACAGACCAAAAAGCTGAATATCAACGTCCCGGGCGAGTTTTCGGTGTATAACGCGCTCTGCGCCGCAAGCGTATGTATGGAAATGGGCGTGGATATAGATACAGTCGCAAAAGCGCTTTCGGAAGTAAAGGTAATAGGCAGAACAGAGCCCGTTCACCACGAAAAATGCAATATTCCCGTAATAATCGACTACGCGCATAACGCGCTAAGCCTTGAAAGCCTGTTTCTCGCCGTAAAGAGATACAATCCGTCGAGGATAATATGCGTTTTCGGCTGCGGAGGCAACCGCTCGCGGCTCAGAAGATACGATATGGGCGAAATTTCGGGAAAGTACGCCGACCTGTCGGTCATAACCTCCGATAACCCGAGAGACGAGGAGCTCGAGGACATAATGTCGGATATTCTTGTGGGAATTGCAAAAACCGACGGCAAATATACCGTGATAAAGGATAGGAGAAACGCTATTTTCTATGCGCTCGAACACGCGCAGAAGGGCGATATCGTGATTCTTGCCGGAAAAGGCCAGCAGACCTACGAGGAGATAAAGGGCGTGAAATACCACTTCGACGAGAGGGAAGTCGTAAAGGAATATTACGATACTCTTTGATTAAAAGGCAGTAAAAAAAGCCGCTGTAAACAGCGGCTTTTATTTTTTATGCTTATTTATTTTTCAAAAACCTTTTTTCCGTCGACAAACGTCGATTTAACCGATAAGTCGTCCGCAATTATTGCAAGGTCGGCGCATTTTCCGACTTCAATGCTTCCCGTGTTCTCGTAAAGGCCGAGCGCTTTTGCGGGGTTTGCCGACATCATCTTTGAAACGTGCGTAAAGGGAATGCCGAGCGAGACGAGATTCTTGAAACCTCTGTAAACCGAGCTTGCGCTGCCGGCGATGGTGCCGTTTTCAAGCTTCACAAGCCCGTCCTTGATTATTCTCACAAGTCCGTCCGACTCCATTCTGCCCTCTTTTATTCCGGCGGCGAATTCCGAGTCGCTTATCGCCGTAAAGTTGTCGCAGCCCTTGAGGGAGTATATCATCTTTACTATAACGGGAGATACGTGTCCGAAATCGCAGATAACCTCGCAGTTGAGCCTGTCGTCGGTGAGTGCGGCGCCTAAAATCCCCGGTTCTCTGTGGCTTAATGGGCGGATTGCGTTAAACGTGTGCGTAATGCGCGAAACGCCTGCGTCAACGGCCTTTAAGGTTTCCTCATACGTTGCGTCCGAATGTCCCGCCGAAACGGCAACGCCTTTCTTTACCGCCTCTTTTATGACGTCTAAGGCGCCTTCAAGCTCGGGCGCTATCGTGATTATTTTGAGATGTCCTTCGGACGCCTCGTAAAGCTCGTTAAATACGGAAACGCTCGGTAAAATAAGGCTTCTCGGATTCATCGCGCCCTTTTTTTCGACGTTGAGAAAAGGACCTTCCGAATGAATTCCGCCGATTTTTGCGCCGCGCGTTCCTTTTTTGATAAACGAAAGCGTGTGCTTTATGTTTGCAAGCATGTTAGGTATGGGGGATGCAAGCAGCGTCGACGCAACCGTCGTAATGCCCTCCGTCGCCTCAAATTCCGTAATTTTGTCAAGGTCGGAAAAATCGTTCGAGTATACCTCGCCCACAGCACCGTGCGTGTGGCTGTCGATAAATCCCGAAAACAGATAGTTTCCCTTGGCGTCGTAAACCTCCTCGTTTTGCATCGGCACAATGAGGTCTTCTATTTCCGAAATGACGCCTTCTTTGATTCTTAAATCCTTTTTTTCAATGCTGCCCGGCAAAACGGCGTTTGCGTTTTTTATTACCATAAAAAAGGCACTCCTTTATTTAAGATTTTTCGAAAAACTGTCTTTCAGCGTAACTATTCTGTTTATAACCGAGGGATTGTGAACGTCAACGCAGAAATATCCGTTTCTCACAAACTGGAATCTCTCGCCCGGCTTTGCGCCCTCAAGCGACTCTTCCAGCTTTGCGTTCTTCATCTCGATAAGACTGTCGGGGTTTACATAATCTCTGAAAGTCTTGTCCTCCGGAATTTCCCCGGTGTCCTCGATTGTAAATAACTTGTCGTAAAGACGCACAACCGCGTCTTTCGCGTGCTCCTTGCTTACCCAGTGGATGGTGCCCTTGATTTTTCTGCCGTCGGGCGGATTTTTGCCGCCGGTTTCGGGGTCCACCGTGCATAAAAGCTTTACTATTTTGCCGTCCTCGCCGTAAACCGCCTCGTTGCATTTTACGACGTAGGCGCTCATGAAGCGGACTTCCGAGCCGATTTTGAGCCGCTGGAACTTGGGCGGCGGGTTATCGGAAAAGTCGGCGCTTTCAATGTATAAATGTTTTGTAAACGGAACCTTTCTCGTACCCTCGTCGGGATTTTCGGGGTTGTTTGCAACCTCAAAGTATTCCGTCTTGCCTTCTTCAAAATTCGTGATTTCGACTTCTATCGGGTCGAGGACCGCCATGCGGCGGAGCGCCTTTGAGTTGAGTTCTTCTCTTATGCAGTGCTCGAGAAGATTTATGTCGCACAGCGAAAGCGCTTTCGAGATTCCCGAACGCTTAACGAATTCAAAAATGGATTCGGGAGTAAAGCCCCTTCTGCGAAGACCGCAGAGCGTCGGCATTCTCGGGTCGTCCCAGCCGTCGACGAGCTTTTCTTCCACGAGCGCACGCAGGTATCTCTTGCTCATAACCGTGTAGGTTACGTTCAAGCGCGCAAACTCTCTCTGCTTCGGCTTGTGTTCAAAACCGATGTTGTCCACAACCCACTCGTAAAGCGGTCTGTGGTTTTCAAACTCAATAGAGCAAAGCGAGTGCGTTATGCCCTCGAGCGCGTCCTGAATCGGGTGCGCGTAGTCGTAAAGCGGATAAATGCACCACTTGTCTTTCTGGCGGTGGTGTGAAACGTGGAGAATGCGGTAAATCGCGGGGTCGCGCATGTTCATATTGGGCGACGACATATCGATTTTGGCTCTGAGAGTATGTGTGCCGTCGGCAAACTCGCCGTTTTTCATTTTTTCAAAGAGCTCGAGGTTTTCTTCGACGCTCCTGTTTCTGTAAGGGCTGTCCTTGCCGGGAGAAGTCAGAGTTCCTCTGTATTCCCTCATTTCGTCGGCGGAAAGGTCGCAGACGTACGCTTTTCCGTCTTTAATAAGTTTTACGGCGTACTCGTAGCACTTGTCAAAGTAGTCCGAGCCGTAATAAATTCCGTCGGGCACGGCGCCGAGCCACTTTAAGTCCTCTTCTATCGACTTTACGTACTCGTCGTCTTCCTTTACGGGATTTGTGTCGTCGTACCTGAGATTAAAAAGGCCGCCGTATTTTTTCGCCATCGTGTAGTTTATCCATATCGCCTTTGCCGAGCCGATGTGGAGATATCCGTTGGGCTTCGGGGGAAAGCGCGTGTGTATTCTTTCGTTAAGTCCCGCGGCGATATCCTCGTTGATAACGTCTTCTATAAAATTCGAACCGGTCGTTGCTTCTTTTGCATCCATATTCATAAAAACCTTTCTTTGCAAATCGTATTATAAAGAATTACGCAAAAGCACTTATTCTTTTGAGAACCCTGTCTTTTCCGAGCACCTGCATAACGGCGCACAGGTCGGGGGAGTTGTTTCTGCCGGTTACGGCGACTCTTATGATGTTGCTCACGTCGGTAACGCTTCCCTTGAAGGCTTCGGGATTTTCCTTAAATGCCTTCATGTCGGATGTGTAGCCGTATTTTTCGCTTATCGCCTTTACTTTTTCAAACCACGCGCTGTTGTCGTCTTCCGGTGAGTAAACTTCGGCGTAGTCTTTCAGAATCGCCTTTCGGTCGCTTTCGGGAACGTTTCCGGGGAAGGGTTCCTCAACTTTGAACAGCTCGTCGTAGTAGTAGGATACGAAATCCTTGACTTCGCTCCAGCACGCAAAGTCTTTTCTCGGCTTTTTGCCGCCTCTGCCTATGGCAAAGAAGCTCTTTGCGTAGTTTTCGTCGGAGACGAGCAATTTATAAAAGTCCGCGTCGTTTTCGTCTGCCCAGCTCTTTACGTTTTCGTAGACCTCGTCAGCCGTCATCGAGGCGATTATGTTTTTGGAGACGTCGTTGAACTTCGCAAGGTCGAACATCGCGCCGGAATTGCCCATATTCGAGGATTTGAACTGAAAATCCCTGTATGAAGCGTCTTTGTTTGCGCTCCTCCACTGCTCGTA
>JAGADB010000088.1 GCA_017613815.1 Clostridia bacterium
ACCGAGTCGCCGTAGTTTGCCCTTATGTAATCGAGGGTTTTCTTCTGCCAGCAGGAATAGCCCTCCGACGAGTCTATGCATAAAACGTCTGCGCCCGCCTCAATCAGCGCGGGAACTCTTTTTTCGTAGTCGAGCGTGTTTATACCGGCGCCCACAACGTACCTTTTCTGCGAGTCGAGAAGCTCTCCGGGGTTGTCCTTGTGCTCCGAATAGTCTTTTCTGAATACGAGGTATTTGAGATTGCCTTTTTCGTCGATAATGGGAAGGGAATTAAGCTTGTTTTCCCAGATGATGTCGTTCGCCTCTTTGAGGGAAGTGCCGAGGGGAGCGGTTATTAACTTTTCAAACGGAGTCATGAATTCCTTAACGGGCGTGTCCGGGGACATTCTGCTGACGCGGTAGTCGCGGCTCGTGATGATTCCGAGAAGCTTTCCGTCGTGCTTTCCGTTGTCAGTAACCGCAAGCGTGTTGTGTCCGTTTGCCGACACGATGTCAACGACGTCGGACAGCGTGTTTTCGGGAGTAACGTTTGAGTCGCTCACAACAAAGCCCGCCTTGTACGCCTTTACCTTTGCGACCATGGCGGCTTCGTCTTCAATCGGCTGCGAGCAGTAGATAAAAGATATACCGCCTTCTCTCGCAAGCGCAATCGCCATGGTGTCGTTTGAAACAGACTGCATGATTGCGGATACGAGGGGAATGCTCAGTTTTATAGCGGACTCCTCGCCCTTTTTGAATTTAACGAGCGGCGTTTCGAGAGAAACGTTTGCCGGGACGCAGTTTTCCGACGTGTATCCCGGGACGAGAAGATATTCGCTGAAAGTATGAGAGGGTTCCTTGAAATAGTGTGCCATAGTTTTTCTCTCCGTTTCTTTTTCTGACAGTACTTTTTATTTATTCTACCGCTTTAATCGCTTTAAGTCAAGAATTAATTAATAAATTGACGGTTTTTTTGCACGTCGTTTTCTGCCTTGCGTAAAAGCGGCGGGCTTTTTTGTAAATATTCTGTAAACGGCGTTGACTTTGCGCGCTTTTGTGCTATAATTATTCTTGCTTTTGAGAATGATTCTCATTATTATTATCAAACCGCAAAAAAAGATAGGGAAGAAATGAAAAAAAGAGTATTAACCGTAATTTTCGCAGTTCTGGCGGCATTTTCGCTTTCAGGATGCGAAAAGGGCGGAGAAATAAAAGATAATACTGACGGAATAGAGATAGTCTGTACGTTTTACCCTCAGTACAGCTGGGTAAAGAACCTGACGAAAGATACCGGTGCAGACGTAATCCTGCTTCAAAAAGGCGGCACCGATTTCCACAGCTATCAGCCGACGTTTGAGGATACGCTGAAAGTTCAGACCTGCGACGTGCTCGTCTGTATCGGCGGAGAATCGGACTCGTGGTCGGAGGAAGCGGCACAAAACGGCGGAAAAGCAAAGGTCGTGTCGGTTATGGAAGAAGTATCCGAAAAACTTATAGACGAAAGCGTACGTAACGGAAAAGAGCAGGAAAATACCGAAAAAGAAAAGGACGAACACGTGTATCTGTCGGTAAAAAACGCAAAGACCGCATGTAAAGCGATTGCGGAAACACTCTGCGAAGCCGACGGAAAAAACGCGGAAAGATATAGGGAAAACCTGCAGGAATATCTCGGAAAACTCGAAGAAATAGATAAAGAATTTGAAAAACTGACGGAAAACTGCGCGCGTAAAAACTTCGTAATGCCCGACAGATATCCGTTCGCGTATCTTTCAAGGGACTACGGACTCGAGTGCTTCGCGGCGTTTAAAGGATGCTCGTCGGAAACCGACGCAAGCTTCGAAACGGTGGTGTTCCTCTCGGAAAAAATAAAGGAACTCGACGTAAAATACGTCGCCGTAACGGAAAACAGCGATAAAAAGACCGCAAAAAGCGTAATTGAAAATTCGGGAAAAGACGGAATTGAAATTCTGGAACTCAACTCTATGCAGAGCCTTTCCGAAAACGACGTAAAAAGCGCCGAATATACCGATATAATGCTTGAAAACTTAGAAGCGTTCAGATTGCTTTTAAACTGACGGAGGACTAAAATGCCATTGATAAAATGCGAAAATCTCTGCCTCGGATACGACGGAAGAACGGTCGCAAAGGACCTCTCTTTTGAAATCGAAAGGGGAGACTACGTCTGTATTTTGGGCGATAACGGAACAGGCAAAAGCACGCTCGTAAAGGTGCTTACGGGACTTGCAAAACCGCTTTCCGGCATGATTCATACCGATTTTCCGCTGTCGGAAGCGGGATATCTTCCTCAACAGACGGATTTTCAAAAGGATTTTCCCGCAACCGTCTGGGAAATCGTGCTTTCCGGCTGCCTCGGAAGAAAAGGATTTTTCGGTTTTTATAATTCCGAAGATAAGAAAACCGCAAGGGAAAATATGGAAAAACTCGGCATATCCGAACTTTCCTCAAGGTCGTATAAAGACCTTTCGGGCGGTCAGAAGCAAAGGGTGCTTTTAGCAAGGGCGCTGTGCGCGGCAAGAGAAGTAATAATCCTCGACGAGCCCGCCTCGGGACTCGACGGAAAATCGTCGGAGGAGATGTACGAAATAATAGACTCCCTCAATAAAGACGAAAAAATGACCGTCATCATGGTAAGCCACGATGAAGAAAAGTCGTTAAAATACGCAGATAAGGTGCTCCACCTCGGAAAAACGCAGTTTTTCGGAACGCATGAGCAATACGAAATCTTTATGAAAGAGGAAAAACAGAGGTCCTGAAAATTATATGGAAAGCTTGATGAATTATTTTTCATACCCGTTCGTAAGATACGCGTTTGCGGTGGGAATTCTCGTCGCATTCTGCGCGTCGCTGCTCGGAGTCGTGCTCGTGCTCAAAAGGTTTTCCTTTTTGGGCGACGGGCTTTCGCATTTCGCGTTCGGCATAATCGCGCTCGCGGCGGTGTTTAATCTTTCGAATAATCTGCTTCTGGTGCTGCCGTGTACCGTAGTCTGCGCGGTGATACTTCTCGTTTCGGGGCAGAAGGCGAAAATAAAGGGCGACGCGGCGGTCGCCGCCGTGTCGATGTCGGCGCTCGCAATCGGCTACCTGCTTCTGAATATATTCAAGACGTCGTCAAACGTGTCGGGAGACGTTTGCAGTACGCTTTTCGGCTCACACGCGATTTTAACCCTCAAAATGAGCGACGTTATAATATGCGCAATCCTTTGTACTGTTGCAGTCGCGGTTTTCGTGATTTTTTACAACAGAATATTCTCGGTAACGTTTGACGAAAACTTCGCCGGAGCAACGGGCGTAAACGTAAAGGCGGGCAACCTCATTATCGCGGTGATAACCGCCGTAATAATCGTGCTTGCGATGAATCTTGCGGGCTCGCTTCTCGTGTCGGCGCTTATAGTTTTCCCCGCGCTTTCGGCAATGAGGGTTTGTAAGAGCTTCAAGGGAGTAACCGTCGTTTCCGCTGTAATATCGGTTGTCGGCACGGCTTTGGGACTCGTGCTCTCGATACTCTTTTCCACGCCCGTAGGAGCTACCGTCGCGGCGGTGTATATATTGATTTTCGTCTTTTTCCTTTTGGCAGGCGCGCTTGTGAAATCGTAATCTTTAAGCGGCGCAAAACGCAAAATATGAATAAAAACGGGTAAATGCGAATATATTGTACCATGAAAACTTATGGGAGAGGTACAGTATGTTCGTATTTTCATTAAAGGCGTCAAAATTAAAGATATTTTTCACGATAACGCTGTGCGCGCTTGCGGCGGCGTTTGCGTTTCTGTTCATTCCCGATTTTGAAAAGACCGTAAAGGTAAACGGAATGCGCTACGATAAAAAGATAAGCTTCGACGGAATAAAAGACGAAGAGGGCGTAATAAAATTCGCGGAAAACCTCGGCTTTTCGGTGGAAACGCCGGGGGAAACCGAGGAGATAAAAATTCCGATGAAATTCGACGCGGTAACGCAGAAATATAACGATTTGCAGAAAAGCCAAGGCTTCAATCTCGAAAAATATAAAAATAAAACCGTAAAGAGATATACCTTTACCGTTTCGGGACTGCCGGACAATATGTCGCTGCCGGAAGACGGGGTTTTGCTCACGCTGCTCGTGTATAAGGATAAAATCATAGGCGGAGACCTGTATTTTACCGGAAAAGATTCCCGCGTCATGCCGTTTTTGAAATAAAACTTGAAAAAAATCCGCCGATAATATATACTGTAAGTGTAAATACGTTTGAGGCGGTGAAAAATTGAAAAGCAAAAGAGTTGTTTCGGCATTTGCCGCGGCATTGGCTCTCGTTTTCTGCCTTTGCTCGTGCAAGAGAGGGAAAGACGAACTCGTCGGCAAATGGATGTGCGATATGTACGGAGAAGCGCAGATAATAGAATTCACCTCCGACGGAAAATTCATAGATTATTCCACGATGTCGGAAAACAGGTATAAAATAAAGGGCGGCAAAATCGAAACCTACGTCGAAGGCGAAGAGGACAGCAAAGTCGCGGTAAGCTATTCGGTCGACGGCGATACACTTTACTTCGGCGGCGCGGAATACGAGCGCGTTTTCGTAAAATAGAAGGACGGTAAAACCGATATGAAAAAAGTAACCGCATACACCGACGGCTCTTGCCGGGGAAACCCCGGCAAAGGCGGCTGGGGAGCAATTTTAATATACGCGGGCAGGGAAAAGGAACTGTCGGGCGGCGAAAGAGAGACCACCAATAACAAAATGGAGCTCACCGCCGCCATAGAAGCGCTGAAAGCGCTTAAAGAGCCGTGCGAGGTAAAACTCTATTCCGACTCGAAATATATGACCGAAGCCGTAAATAAGGGCTGGGTGTATTCCTGGAGAAACAACGGCTGGAAGAGGGCGGATAAAAAGCCGGCGCAGAATACCGAACTCTGGGAGGAGCTGTTAAAGCTCACCGAAATCCATAAGGTAGAATTCATATGGGTAAAGGGGCATAACGGCACGGAATATAACGAGCGGTGCGATAAACTCGCAACGGCGTTTGCCGACAGCATAGAGTAAAATAAATAATTTCAAAAATATCTTGACAAAAGAAAACTTCTTTGCTATAATACAATGTAAATATAATTAAATGCGTTAGAGCGAAAAGAGTAACGCCGCCAAAGCATAAAGAGAGTCGCCGGCAGGTGAAAGGCGATTGCGAATAACGGCGCGAAGTACACTTCGCAAGCGGTGCGTTAAAGGCGCAACGGGGGCGACCGTTATATCGCGGGAAGCAAAAAATTTGCTCACAGAGGTTGTTTTCGTGAGAAAGCAATAAAGCAGAGTGGTAACACGGTAATTCGTCCCTGCGTCATAAATTTCGGCGCAGGGAATTTTTATTGTTACAGAAATTACCGCAGAAAAAAAGGGATATAACGGGCAAAAATAAAGTAAAACGATAATAATTGCCCTTTATAAATAAAGAAAACACAAAAACAAAATTTTCAGGAGGAAGAAAATGAAAAAGGTCGTTTCAATTTTACTCGCAGCTCTTATGGTTGCGGCAATGTGCATGTCATTTACGGCATGTGAAAGCAAAAAAGACACGTTTACGGTAGGCGTATGCCAGCT
>JAGADB010000089.1 GCA_017613815.1 Clostridia bacterium
GGTATCGTAATCCACGAGGGAAGAATAGCCGAGATGAAGACGGGCGAAGGAAAAACGCTCATGGCAACGCTTCCCGCGTACCTCAACGCGCTTACCGGAAAAGGCGTTCATATCGTAACGGTAAACGACTACCTCGCACGCCGCGACAGCGAGTGGATGGGAAAGATATATGATTACCTCGGACTTTCCGTCGGACTAATCGTCAACGGACTCAATCAGGAGGAGCGCAGAAAGGCGTATAACGCCGACATAACCTACGGCACGAATAACGAGTTCGGCTTCGACTACCTGAGAGACAATATGGTTACCGAAAAGAGAAACCTCGTGCAGAGGGGACACGTCTTTGCGATAGTCGACGAGGTCGACTCCATACTGATAGACGAGGCGAGAACTCCGCTCATAATTTCGGGCCCCGGCGACCAGTCGAGCGAGATGTATAAAAAGGCGGATAAGCTTGCGCAGTCAATGAAGGCGCACGTCATAAAGGAACTCGACAGTAAAGAGTCCCACGAGGACATAGAGGGCGACTATATAGTCGACGAAAAGGCGAGAACCGCGACTTTAACCGCGGAAGGCATAAGAAAGGCCGAAAAATATTTCGGAATAGAAAACCTCTCCGACCCCGAAAACGTAACGATAGCCGACCATATCAACCTTGCGATAAAGGCGAGGGGCACCATGAAACGCGATATAGACTACGTCGTGAAGGACGGAGAAGTGCTTATCGTCGACGCCTTCACGGGAAGAATCATGCTCGGCAGACGCTATTCCAACGGACTTCACCAGGCGATAGAGGCAAAAGAGGGCGTAAACGTAAGAAGCGAATCCAAAACGCTTGCGACGATAACCTTCCAGAACTATTTCAGACTGTACGAAAAGCTTTCGGGCATGACGGGAACGGCGCTCACCGAGGAAGACGAATTCAGAGAGATATATAACCTCGACGTCGTTGAAATTCCCACGAATAAGCCGATGATAAGGGAAGACCTGCCCGACGTCGTTTACAGAACGAGAAAGGGCAAATATAACGCGATAGTCGAGCAGATAAAGGAATGCCACGAAAAAGGACAGCCTGTGCTCGTCGGAACCGTCTCGATAGAAAAGAGCGAGGAGCTCTCCGCACTTCTTAACAGAAACGGTATTGCGCATACCGTGCTCAACGCAAAGTTCCACGAAAAAGAAGCGGAAATCGTAGCGCAGGCAGGTAAATTCGGAGCCGTAACCATCTCCACCAATATGGCGGGCAGAGGAACCGATATCACGCTCGGCGGCAACGCCGAATACCTCGCCAAAAACGAGATGAGAAAACTCGGAAATACTCCCGAGCAGATAAACGACGCAACAAGCTACTTTGAAACCGATAACGAAGAGATACTATCTCTCAGAGAGCAGTATTCAAAGATATTGAAGCAGTACGAGGAAGAGATCAAACCCGAAGCCAAAAAGGTCGTCGAGGCGGGCGGACTTTATATTCTCGGCACCGAAAGACACGAGAGCCGCCGTATAGATAACCAGCTCAGAGGCCGTTCGGGACGTCAGGGCGACCCGGGCGAATCGAGATTTTTCTTATCTCTTGAAGACGACCTGCTCCGGCTATTCGGAAGCGAGAGAATACAGAGCGTCGTCGAAAGACTCGGACTCGACGAAAATACGCCTATTGAGGCGAGAATACTCTCCAATACCATTCAGAACGCGCA
Source organism: Clostridia bacterium (assembly GCA_017613815.1). Lineage (GTDB taxonomy): Bacteria > Bacillota > Clostridia > Oscillospirales > CAG-382 > UMGS882. Next base: position 1,698 of record JAGADB010000089.1, read on the forward strand.
GAAGAACCTCGAGGGCAGAAACTTCGGCATAAGAAAGAACGTCCTCATGTACGATAACGTAATGAATAAACAGAGAGAGGTCATCTATAAGCAGAGAAGAGAAGTGCTCGACGGAGAAAACGTGCACGATAAGATTTTGGGCATGATAGACTCCTACGTCAACGGCGCATGCGACAGCTTCCTTTCGGGCGACGCGCCGGAGGAATGGAATCTCGAATCCCTCAAAGGATACTTCCTTGGCATTCTCACGACTCCCGACGACTTCAACTATACAAAAGAAGAACTTGAAAACGTGTCGAGGGACGACATAAGAAACGAACTTCTCGAAAGGGCGCACAAGAAGTATAAGGAAAAGGAGAAACTGTTTACCGAAGAGCAGCTTTACCAAATAGAGAGAATCGTGCTGCTTCGCAACGTCGACGGCCATTGGGTAAACCATATCGACGCGATGGAGGACCTCGAAGACGGCATAGGACTTCAGGCGTACGCGCAGAAAGACCCGCTTGCCCTCTATACGACGGAAGCCGCCGATATGTTCGACGAGATGATAGACTCCGTAAGGGAGCAGACCGCAAAGATGCTTCTTATGGTAATGCCCACGTCGCAGATAAAGGCGTCGTCCGCGCCAAAGGAAACGTCCGCGGGACTTAAAAGCGGACCGCAGAAAAGATTAAGCGTCGACGTCGGCAAGAGCGTTTACGGAAACAGCGCAAAGCCCGAGGCGAGAAAAGAGCCGATAAGAAAGACGGCGGCGGAGAAGGTCGGAAGAAACGACCCGTGCCCATGTGGAAGCGGAAAGTAGTATAAAAAGTGCTGCGGAGCGGGAATGCCTTCCGTAAGCGGAGATGAGGATAACTGATGGGACTCGGACTTCTGTTTGCGGGATATATAACGCTGCTCACCTTTAAGGTGCTGCCGCCCGTGCTCGTCGCGGGCGCATACCTCATGTACTCGGCACATAAAAAGATGAGCGTTTACGGAAAAGAATTTGAAAAAGCAAAGATAAGCGCCGCGGTTTTCGGCGTCTATTGCGCCGCCTACAGCGCACTTTGGATAACTGAACTCGTTTCTCCCGGAATAACGGTGCTGAAAAATGCGGTTTTCGCCCTTTGCGAGAGTATCTGCTATACCGGACTTCTGATTTACCTTCATATCACGCTTCTTTCGGCGCTCGAAAAGTTAGACTCGTCGTGCGGCTATGAAAAAGGCGTAAAAAGAGCGAAATTTTCAAGGGTTCTCATGACGACCTTTGCCGTTCTTGCAATACTTGCCGCAATTTTGAGCACGCTCGGCGTGAAATCCTACGTTCCGCTCGCCGAACTCATCGCCCAGACGGCGTGGTTCATTTATACTGCGGTATTGATTTACGGCTGCTATATGCATATAGCGACCGACGAGATAATCGCGGAAGACGAAAAGCTCGAAAAGGAAAGAATAAGCAAACTGAACGAAAAAGCGGCTAAAAGAAATAATAAAGGCGGTAGATAAAAATGATTGAAAAAGGACTCGTCGGAAGAGAAGAGGCAATAGTAAGCCTTAGTAAATGCGCGCGCGAAATGTCGAGCGGCGACCTCGATATCTTTGCAACTCCCGCTCTCGTCGCACTCATGGAAGCGTCGGCGATAAACGCCTTAAAAAACAGACTCGGCATAGGCGAGACCACCGTCGGAATATCCATAAACGTAAAGCATACCTCTCCCACGCCTACGGGAATGACCGTTTGGGCGGAAAGCGAGCTTACCGAAATCGACGGCAGAAGACTCACGTTTAAAATCACCGCATACGATAAATCGGGCGAAATAGGAACCGCCACGCACGAGAGAATGATAGTCGAAAAGGAAAAAATGCTCAAAAAAGCAAATTCAAAGATGAATAAATGAGAAAATGAAACCGAACGAAAAATATTCAAAGGAAAACGGCAAAAAAGCGCCGTCAATCCTGCCGCAGAAGAAGAAAAACCTCAAAAAAGCCGTAATTATTGTCTCAACTGCACTCGCCGTACTCGTTTTGCTGTGCACAATTCTTTATTTCGTTTCCGAGGGACTGAAAAACGGCAGAATTGCGGAGGAAACCGCGGGAAACGACTTAAACGTAAAAAATTATGTAAACTTCTATACTCCCGACTACGACGTAAATATATTTGAAGACGCGGAGTATATGAAAAAGAACAGAAATATATATTATGAGGTCCCGACCGCGTCGGGAAGCGCAAAAATCGTGCTCGACGAGTACGAGAAGGGAGAGCTTGACGCGGGACAGAGGTTTTTCACGGAATATTTTGACATAGTAATCGGCGGCGAATACGAAAAATATCATAAACTCTTCACCGACGAGTACTTAAAGGACCCGTCGGGCTTTGAAAAACATCCGGCGGACAGAAAGTTTACCATGCAGAGAATTTACGATATAAACGTAAAGGAGCTCGCGAAAACCCCGTATGACGATAAAAGCTATACCTATAACGGAGATCCTGCGGTTTTCGGCGTGTACGAAGTCGGCTATAAGATAATGAAAAACGACGGCGAATTCAGGACCGACGTCGAGTCGGATATGGTAATTCCCTTAATCTTCGAGACCGTAACGACGGGATACGGCTCAAAAGACGAAAAAACGCTCATAAAGAATATTTACAGATATCAGGATATTACGGTAAAAGCGGAGTGAAATTATGGAAAAAGACGGCACGAAAATCAAAAGGGCAAACTTGAAAAAGGAATATTTTCTTATCGCGGCGGGACTTGCGTTTTTCTTTAATCCCACGGTAAATATCATCGACGTGCTTCCCGACGCGCTCGGCGCGATACTTATATATATGGGGCTTGAAAGGTTCGGCTATATCGACGATAAATTCGAAAACGCCAAAAAACTGTCGTTTTATATGATATGGCTTTATATTGTGAAACACGTGCTTTCGCTTGCGGTGTTCGAAAACACCTCCAACACGCTGCCGTTCACGTTTTTCGCGTCGGTGCTTGAAATAATAATTTTAACCGCGTTTTTCGGACTTTTCTATTCGGGCTTTGAATATACCTTAATGAGACGGGGAAACGGGGAGAGCGTAAAGGCGGTCGCCAACGTCAAGACCTATTCGGTCTTCTTCGTTTTCGCAAAGAATATTCTGGCGTTTTTACCCGAAACGCTCGAGCTTTTCAGACAGAAGGAACAGTTCAATTTCGACGCCGACGCGTCGTACAGATTTCCGATAAGCTCGCTCAAACCTTACGTAATACTTTCCTGCGTAACGCTGTGCCTGATTTTGGGCGTGATATACCTTATAAGAACGTTTGCGTTTTTGAATAAAGTCAGAAAAGACGAGGCTTATACCGAAAACCTCACCGCCGAATTTACAGAAATTCTGGAGCATAAAAGGGGAAAACTCATAAGAAGAAAAATGAACCTGAGCTGCTTCTGCTTCGGATGCGCGGCGCTTTTCAGCGCGGACGCGGTGTTTGAGGGCAAGGATTTCCTGCCCGGCATTGTGTCCGCCATAGCCCTTGCGCTTTCGTTTGTTGCATTTTCGGAATATTCGAAAACGACCGTAAAGCAAAAGGTTTCTCTGATTCTCATATCCGTTTTCTGCGCGCTCGACACGGTGTTCCTCGGCTACCTCGAACCGCTTTATACCCGCGTTTTCTCGGCGGAGGAAATATCGGATATAGATGGCGCGGAATTCATAAAATCAGGTTTCGGCGCGGCAGTTTCGATAATCGGCGAAATCACGCTTGCGGTCCTTATGATAATCGGTATCGTAATCTGGATAAAGAAGTGTAAAAAAATCACCGACGACGACCTCGGAACGAGCTACGGCAGAAGCGCCTTCTGGGTGTCCGTGTTTTTCTCCGCCTCGGCTGTTTTCAAAGCCGTAAGAACGGCAATAAACGTCCTCATCGTGCATATGGCGTTTACCGACGAGGGAATAACAAAGTATCTGAGCCTGCGCTCAATGATGTCGCCGCAGTCGTCGGGCGAGTATATCGCACAGAATCCCGGAGTTGCATTCTTTGAAAGCCTTGACGGAGTATATTCCGTAATCGGAGTCGCGGGACTTGTGCTTGCGGCGGTTGCGGTGATAAATATGTGGGCGCTTAAATCCCGCGTAAACGGAGAGGTTTAATTTATGGCTGAAATAAAGACGTTTCTGCCCGGCGACACGCTCGTTATGAAGAAGAACCACGCCTGCTCCAAAAGCGCAAAATCGTTTCTCGTGATAATGGCGGCAAGCGACGTCAAGATAAAGTGCGCAAACTGCGGACGGGAGATAATCGTTCCGCGCATAAAGATAGAAAAGAGCATAAAGAACGTAATTTCGCAAACCGAAAACTAACCGAAAGGCAGAAAATAAAAAATGTTTGAAAACCTGCGCGAAGCGGAGAAACACTACGTTGAAATAGGCGAACAGCTTATGGACCCAAGCGTTTCGGGCGACCCCGAAAAGCTCAAAAATCTTATGAAGGAACATAAGAATTTAACGCCGGTAATAGAAAAATACAGGGAATATAAGACCGCCGAGGATAATCTCTCTCAGGCGAAGGAACTGCTCGACGAGGGCGGACTCGACGCCGGAATGAAGGAGATGGCGGAAGAGGAGATGAAGACCTCCAAAGCCGATATCGAGAGAATAACCGAGGAACTTAAAATACTTTTGCTCCCGAAAGACGAAAACGACGACAGAAACGTCATTGTCGAAATAAGGGCGGGCACCGGCGGCGAAGAGGCGGCGCTTTTCGCGCATAGCCTTTTCAGAATGTACAGTATGTACGCCGAGTCGAAAAAATATAAGATAGAAGTGCTCAACATAAACGAAACCGAGCTCGGAGGAGTAAAGGAAGTGTCGTTTATGGTGGAAGGCGAGGGCGCCTATTCGAGATTCAAATTCGAAAGCGGCGTGCATAGGGTGCAGAGGGTGCCCGAAACCGAAACGCAGGGAAGAATACATACGTCGGCGGTAACCGTCGCCGTGCTTCCCGAAGCCGAGGACGTCGAGGTCGAAATAAATCCTAACGACCTCGAAATCGATACCTACCGGAGCGGCGGCGCGGGGGGACAGCACGTAAATAAAACCGACTCCGCGATAAGAATAACA
>JAGADB010000090.1 GCA_017613815.1 Clostridia bacterium
TAGTACGGGTTTGGCGCAACCGTTCCCATGCCGCCGGTATTGAGCCCGGTATCGCCGTCGTGCGCTCTTTTATGGTCCATTGACGAAACCATGGGTTTTAACACGTTTCCGTCGGTGAACGCGAGCACCGAAACCTCGGGGCCGGTCAGAAATTCTTCAATAACTATTCGCTCGCCGTTTTTGCCGAACTTTTTATTCCGCATCATTTCTGTTACGGCGTCTTTCGCGTCATCGAGCGTTTCCGCAATAACGACTCCCTTTCCGAGCGCAAGGCCGTCAGCCTTTATGACTGTGGGAAGCGGCACTTTTTCGAGATATTCGAGCGCCTTTTCGGCGTCGTCGAAGGTCTCGTATTTTGCCGTCGGAATTCCGTATTTTTTCATGAGATTTTTTGAAAAAATCTTGCTTCCCTCGATTATCGCCGCTTTTTTATCGGGTCCGAAGCACGGTATTCCCGCTTCGGTCAATACGTCCACGCAGCCGCCGACGAGCGGGTCGTCGGGCGCGACTACGGCGTAGCCTATATTATTTTCAAGCGCAAACGCCTTGATTTTTTCAAAATCCATGACGTTTCCGTCAATGCATACCGCGTCAAGCGCGATTCCGCCGTTTCCGGGAAGCGCGTAGATTTTTCCTATATCCTTACTTTCTTTAAGTTTTTTGATTATGGCGTGTTCGCGTCCGCCGCCGCCTACGACCAAAACGTCCATTTTCATTTCTCCGTTTTTTATTTATTAATGGTGGAACAGGCGCATTCCTGTGAACGCCATTACCATACCGTATTTATCGCAGCATTCTATTACGAGGTCGTCTCTTATCGAGCCGCCGGGTTCAGCAACGTATTTTACGCCGCTTCTCTTTGCTCTTTCGATATTGTCGTCAAACGGGAAGAATGCGTCGGAACCGAGGGACACGCCGTCGACAGCCGAAAGAAATTCCTTCTTTTCGGCTTCCGTGAGCGGTTCCGGTCTTTTTGTGAAGTACTTCTGCCAATTTCCTTCTGCGCAGACGTCTTCTTCGTTATTGTTTATATATCCGTCGATTACGTTATCCCTTTCCGGTCTTCCGAGTGAGTCGAGGAACGGGAGCGAGAGCACCTTGTCGTGCCGGCGCAAAAACCAGGTGTCCGCTTTGGAGCCGGCGAGTCTCGTGCAGTGAATTCTCGACTGCTGTCCCGCGCCGACGCCTATTGCCTGTCCGTCGTATGCGAAGCACACCGAGTTTGACTGGGTATATTTAAGCGTGATGAGCGAGATGATGAGGTCGCGTGCGGCGCTTTCGGGGAGGTTTTTATTTGCCGTTACTATATTGGAAAGAAGCTCCTTATTTATCTTGAAGTTATTTCTTCCCTGCTCGAAGGTTATTCCGAACACCTCTTTATGTTCCTTTTCCTCGGGAACGTAGTTTTCGTCGATTTTTACGATATTGTAAGCGCCCTTTCTCTTGGATTTGAGTATTTCAAGCGCCTCATCGTCGTATCCGGGTGCGATAATTCCGTCGGAAACCTCTCTTTTGATGAGCTTTGCGGTTGCGACGTCGCATTTATCGGAAAGCGCAACCCAGTCGCCGAACGAGCACATGCGGTCGGTGCCCCTTGCGCGTGTATAAGCGCAGGCAAGCGGCGACGCGTCTATTCCGTCGCTTTCGCTTATAAAGCACGCCTTTTTGAGTTTGTCGGAAAGCGGAATGCCGACTGCCGCCGACGTGGGGCTTACGTGCTTGAACGACGTTGCGGCAGGAAGTCCGAGCGCTTCTTTCAGTTCCTTTACGAGCTGCCAGGAGTTGAACGCGTCAAGAAAGTTTATATATCCCGGTCTTCCGTTGAGTATTTCTATCGGAAGGTCGTTACCGTTTCCCATATATATTTTCGACGGCTTCTGATTGGGGTTGCATCCGTATTTGAGTTCAAATTCTTTCATTTCGCTTCTCCTCCGTTTTTATTTATTATTCTTATTTCCTCTTTGCCCGTCGCGATATCGGTATAGCTTACGAAAAGCGATATCTTATTGTCCTTGTCGAGGGCGTTCCAGAGTTTTTCGGTAAATTCGTCAATATTATCGGGGATTTCAACCCTCTCGGGCTCTCCGACGAACGTCGGAATCGGGTTTCCGTCGCAGATATAGGTATGAATGAAGTGTCCGAGTCCCGCAAGCGACTGATACGAAAACGTATATCTGCTGCAGGCGCTTCCCTTTGCGTCGGCGCTCTTCAATATGCTCATTTCGTAGGTAAAATCGCCGTTTTCAAACGTGATTTCGGCGCTTATTCTCGGCGTGAAGTTGGGTTCGTCGGGCTCAAATTCGCGCGATTTTAACGATTCGTAAAAGTTTTTGCCGTTCTGTTCGCCCTCATACACCGTATCGGTCTGGTTACCGTTGGTTACGATAATTTTATTGCCGATTTTTCTCAAAGCCGCGTAAATTATGAGGCTGGGGTCCTTTACCTTTGATTCGTCGAACGGCTCGGTATACAAAACGCCGTCTTTGAGCGCGAAAACTCTGTTTCTGCTGTTTTCGCTTCTTCCCATAATGAAATACGCCGTCGCCGCCTTTTTGCCGTCCTTTGTCTTTCCCGTTATTATGCCGCGGCCGACGTAGGAGTTGCCTTTTATGAGTTCTTCAATATCGTAAATCTTATAAATATCCATTTTTAACCTCATTTCTCCGTTTTTAAAATTTCTTTTGCAACCTTTTCGACGGAAAGCGGAAGTATCTTCCACTCCGCCTGCTTCATTACTCTTTTTTGAAGTTTTTCCGGCGTGTCGCCGTCGTGCACGCGCACGGCTTTCTGCA
>JAGADB010000091.1 GCA_017613815.1 Clostridia bacterium
GAATATCTTGTAACTGTCTTCAATCAGCCCCGATTTTTTTGCACAGTCCGCGCAAAGATGCGTTTCCGTGATGTTTCCGTTATCGTTGGCCCTGTAATGAAACGTGGCCTGTTTTTTCTGACATGATTGACAAAGCATATATATCATCCTTTCATTAATAGTTGTAATTTCTGAGTGCGAGTATAAATGATTTCATAATGTTTGCGCGTAAAGCGTCTCTGTAATTAGCGTCGCATAAAGAAAGCGCCCGGTCGTTTATAACCGAATAAATGAGTTTAAGTTCTCTTTCCGTAATAATTTCAGCGTCGTACAGAGATATAAGAATAGCTTTTGCGCTCTGCGCGTCGATGCTGTCTCCTACTGCCGCAAGGGAATGCATAAGCATTGCCGCGGAGTTGTCAAAGTTTACCTTAGTAATTTTTACATAACCGCCGCCTCCTCGCTTGCTTTCTACGATATATCCTCTGTTTGTATTGAATCTTGAAGTAATTACGTAGTTTATCTGGCTGGGAACGCATCCTACGGTGTTTGCAAGCTTGTTTCTCTGAAGCTCAAGCTCGCCGCCGCTTTCTTTCAGCATTCTTTCAATAATTTCCGCTATCTGTTCTGTTAACGGGTTGCCCATTTTCTTCACTCTCTTTCGTTCGTTTGACTTTCCTTAACCTTTGATTACAGTATACACGCAAGGTCAATAAAAGTCAAAGTTAAACAAAGTCAAACTGCAAGCAAAAACGGCGTAAATTTCAAAATTTAAGTATGTTTTCTCTGTTTTTCAGCACTATTCTCATTATTTTGAATTATTTGACTTTCGCAAAAAACAGTTGCGGCGGGGTATAAAAAACATTGGTAAAATGAGTAAAAAACACTTTATTTTTTATATATTTATGATATAATATATGTAAGTTTACGTATCCGGAGGTAAAGAGATGTCCGCAAGGCGAAATAATTACGAAAACGATTACAACGAGCGCGATAAAGCGTTCATGGAACTTAATAAAAGAAAGATGGCTAAAGAGAAGAAAAGAAGAAATGCCGCAATTCTCTTAAAATTTATGCAGGCGCTTGTTCTTGCTCTTTTTGGCGTAATACTTTTCACCGCAGTTATGGTGTTTGCTCTTTCACGCGATTTTTCCAAATCCCCGGAACAATTCAATTACACCTTGTCAACTGTAATCGACGGGAAAAAGAACGCCTTAAAGGATTTTTCGGTTTATGAAAACGAGTGTTATTTTTCCCTCGGCGACTTTGCGGATAAACTCGGATATAAAATAGTGGGCGACGTAAACGTAATGACCGCTTCGTTTGAAAACGGCGACAGAGTCAGATTCAACATCGGAACAGATATCGTTGAAATAAACGGCAATAAAAAGTTTCTCGGACACAACATTTATTTTTCCGCAAAAGACGCAAACGTCTACGTCCCGGTGGAGTTCTTTGAAAACACTTTTGACGGAATAGTACTGAATATAAGTAAAAGCGGCAAAAAGATAGATTACACAATAGAATTTTCAAATGAAGAAAAGACGCTTAAAATTACCGATAATCTTCCCACAAACCCTCTCGACAAATCGCTTTACGTTTTGCAGTCTTCACCCGAAAGCGATTTTATCGCCGACCTTTCGGCTTATGAAATGTATATGAATCCCGAGGATTCCGAGGAATATATACGCCTTATAAACACGTCTCATCCTCTCGGTGCGGATTACGTGCCCGGGGACCTTTGCGGCGTTGTTGATACAAGAAACGACAGAGCTCAGCAGAAGATGAGAGAATATGCCGCAAAGGCTCTTGAAGCCATGTTTATTGAGATGAGGGCAAACGGATATACGGACGTTTCGGTAACAAGCGCATACCGTTCGTACGACTATCAGTCGCAGCTTTTTAATAATTCTTTGAATTCTTTCAGACAGTACTACGATTATAATACCGCGTACGCGAAAACGGCGGCTCAAATCGCCATTCCAGGAACGAGCGAGCACCAGAGCGGACTTTGCGCCGACCTGCATAATCTGCCCGCCGCGTCCCAGCAGTTTGAGTCAAAAGACGTATATAAATGGCTTGTAAGTCATTGCGCCGATTTCGGATTTATTCTGAGATACCCGAAGGATAAGTCGGATATCACGGGTATAATATTCGAGCCGTGGCACTACCGCTACGTCGGAAGGTATTATGCACAGAAGATAATGAAGAGCGGACTGTGCCTTGAAGAATTCTGCGAACAGAACGGAGTCGGAATTTAATCAGACGGTTAAATCCGGCATTTCGGACAGCATATTTTCAATAAATATTCCGTATCCCTTCGTGGGGTCGTTTACAAGCACGTGCGTTACCGCGCCGATAAGTTTTCCGTTTTGAATTATAGGGCTTCCGCTCATTCCCTGAACTATGCCTCCGGTAAGCGACAGAAGTTTTTCGTCGGTTACTTCAACCGAAAAGCATTTGGTGCCGTCGGAATACTTGTCTATTTTGGAAAGGAAAACCTCGTATTCTTTTATACCTTTTCCGTCGGCGTTTACGAGAACATATGCTTTTCCGGGATATATTTCTTCTCTTGAAGCCACTTCAAGAGCACCGTATAAAGATTCCGGATTTTTATCGAGTACTCCGAAAACACCGAAATCGGTATTTTTTATAAGAACCCCTTTCTGCAGCGTGTCGAATATTCCTTTTAGCTCACCGGGAGTTCCGTATTTACCCTTTGTGATTTCGGTTATGTCGACGTCTACGACTGTTGCGCGGAGCAGCGGCATAAGAGAACCCGTGTCTATATCGCATATCCCGTGTCCCAAACCCGCAAAGGTTTTGTTTTCGGGATTATAGTAGGTTATAGTTCCGATTCCCGCTGTGCTGTCCCGCACCCAGATTCCCGTCTTGTATTTTCTGTCGGAGACTGACAGTACAGGCTTTAATTCGGTATAGTAATCGTTTTCGTTTCTCATATATTCGACAAAAAGGATATTTCCGTTTGATTTTTCTATCGTATCAGCGAGTTCCTCAACGGTATTTATCTCTTTTCCGTTTACTTTTGTTATTATGTCGTCTTTTTTAAGCCCCGACGTTTCGGCGGGATTTATAAATCCGTCTTTCGTTTCTATATCGGTGTTTCCGATAATTATAACGCCTTTGGTGAAAAACTTTACTCCGAAAACGTCTCCGCAGGGGACAAGCTTTAAGCCTTCGCTGCTTATTGTCTCTATATTATCATTAAATAAGTTTTCGTTATATACGTTTTTACTTGCTATTTCCTCGTAAAAAACGGAATTTATAACCGTTTTCGACGTTGAATTGTCATAAATTTTATGCGATAAAACGACGTTCGCCAAAACGAGCGCGGAGAATGCGATAATTGAAATAATTTTCAGTTTTTTCGGTATATTTCGCCGGTATTTCATTGTTATTTTCCTTTCCGTTATATTTGCGCATTGTTTTGCGCGTTTTTTCACTTTATAATATTTGATTTTCTCAATGTTTATATGCGTTGAAAAAACTATATTGTCTGTTATATTTTGAAAAGCGGACAAGTTCATTATATTACCGAAACGGTTTTTGACTTGTCGAAAACTGTTGCACTCGTTTTTAACTATTTTTCACTTTACAAAGCAATCAATTTTTGATAAAATATTATGATAGATTTTTTCATGGAAAGATGCGGATATGAAGAATAAAGGATACGGAAAATATTTTGTAAAAGCATACGATTTGCTTAATACGGAAATAAATTACACCGAATGGTGCGATTTTTACGAAAAATGCTTTGAAAAAGCGTCAAAGCCCGTTAAAAACGTATGCGAAACTGCTTGCGGCACCGGAAACCTCGCAATAGAACTGTCAAAAAGAGGGTATAACGTTACCGCCCTCGACATATCGGAAGAAATGCTTTCCGAAGCTGACAAAAAAGCGTTTGACTCAGGTGTTTCAAACATCCGCTTTACTCTTCAGGATATGTGCGATTTCAAGCTTTATACAAAGCCGCAGGCGGTAATCTGCATGGCTTCAAGCATAAACTGCTTAAAAACGAACGTACAGCTTGAAGAAGCTTTTACAAGCGCATATAACGCTCTCGACGACGGCGGAGTATTCATTTTCGACGTAAGCACAAAGAAGAAATTCGAAACCGTCTATGCGGACAACGCTTATATTCTCGAAGATGAAAAGGTTTTACTTGCTTGGCAGAATTATTACAATACGAAAACAAAAAGATGCGACTTCTACCTTTCATTTTTCTTTGAGAACGAAAACGGAAGCTATGACAGATACGACGAGGTAAGCGGTGAAAAAATGTTTACCGAAAAAACAATAGTAAAAACGTTAAATAAAGCAGGATTTAATGACGTTTCTGTATTTTGCGGACTTGATTTTTCAAAAGGAAACGAAAATACAGACGACAGACTCATTTATCTTTGCAAAAAGGAAGAGAAATAATTAAATGCAGCATAACGAAAACACGATTACAAGGGCAATGACAACTTGCGGCAGCGCGAGAATAATCATTATAAACTCTAAAAATATGGTAAACGATGCAATAAAGTATCACCGCCTTTCGCCGACAGCTTCCGCCGCCCTGGGAAGAACGCTTACCGCGTCGTCCATGATTGGAATAATGCTCAAAAACAAAGGGGATACCGTAACCGTTTCCTTTGACGGAGACGGCGTATGCGGTAAGGTTCTTGCCGTTGCCGACTACTACGGCAACGCGAAAGGCTACGTTCAGTATCCGCAGGCGGATTTGCCGCTCAATTCAAAGGGCAAACTCGACGTCGCGGGCGCTATAGGAAACGGAAACCTTTATATAATCAGAGAAGAAGGCAAAAACGAGCCCTACGTCGGAATGACTCCTATCGTTTCGGGAGAAGTTGCTGAGGATATAACCGAATATTTCGCAAAAAGCGAGCAGATTCCGACGGTCTGCGCTCTCGGCGTGCTTGTCGGAAAAGATTATTCCTGCCTTTCGGCAGGCGGATATATGATTCAGCTTTTGCCTGGCGCGGAGGATTCCTTTATAGACCGGCTTGAAAAGAGAATTGAAAACGCCGTTCCCGTTTCCACACTCTTTTCTACGGGAAAGACAAACGAAGAATATTTAAAAGATATTTTGGGCGACATAGAGTTCGATATATTCGACGAAGCAGAAGTTTCTTATCTCTGCGACTGCAAAAAGGAACGCGTCGACCGCGCTCTTATAAGTATCGGAAAGAACGAGCTTTCGCAGATGATAGAGGAAAATAAGGATATCGAGGTTTCCTGCCAGTTTTGCGATAAAATATACAAATACACCCCGGAAGATTTGAAAAAACTTCTCGAAAAGGCGTCGTCAAAATGAAAAATATAAACAATTCCTTGAATGAAGATACCTCAAATATCGAAAATCAGAATAAATACGCGGAACGCGTAAGGAAGATAATAAACGAAAGAATCAGCAGGGAAAAAAGACCGCTGTACGTTTTTATTCAGACCTTCGGCTGCCAGCAAAACGAAGCGGACAGCGAAAGACTTTTGGGAAGCGCGCTTGCTCTCGGTTACGAAAAGGCGGACGGTATTGAAAACGCCGATCTTATTATTTTCAATACCTGCGCGGTGAGAGAGCACGCCGAACTCAAAGCGTTTTCAAAAACGGGGCAGTTAAAGCACTTAAAAGAAAAAAATCCCGATTTGCTTATCGGACTTTGGGGCTGTATGGTAAATCAGGAACACAGAATAAACGAAATAAGGCATAACTATCCGTACGTAAATTTTATTGCCGGCACGAATATGCTTCACAGACTTCCCGAAATACTTTGCGACGTTCTTGAAACAAACAGGCGAAGATATTACGTCGACGACAGCGTTTATCCTCTGGTCGAGGGAATCCCCGTAAAGCGGATGAGCGATATAAAGGCATGGATTTCCATAATGTACGGCTGCAATAACTTCTGTACCTACTGCGTCGTTCCGTACGTGCGCGGAAGGGAGCGCAGCAGAGACGCCGACGTTATAGTCGAAGAAGCGAAAAGTCTCATTGAAAACGGATATAAGGAA